>DASYTB010000053.1:0-17535 GCA_036002705.1 Verrucomicrobiia bacterium | reverse complement strand
CTCTCACCCGAACAACTGGTTTTCCTCAAGCTCACCCTGCCAGAGCAAGACGATCTTTATATCGATTGCGTCAGACATCCCAGAGTAGTGCGAGTACTTGCACTATCGGGAGGTTATTCGCTGGAAGAAGGGAATGCGCGGTTGCGCAAAAATTATGGAGTTGTCGCCAGTTTTTCACGGGCCCTGGTCGAAGGGCTGTCGGCCCAGCAACCCGACACCGAATTCAACGCGGTGCTGGATGCAACGATTCAGAGCATCTTTGAGGCATCGACCCTGAAGCAGAAAAATAGATGAGAGCAATCGAGGACGGTAAGATTGGGGGCGTTAACTCGCGGCGCGGACAATGAGCAACGGGACCATCGATTTGTGGCGGACTTCGTCGATGGTACTGCCGAAAAGGATGTCGCCGAGGAGGCGGTGGCCGTGAGTGGTCATGGCGATGAGGTCGCAGTGCTCGTCGCGGGCGGTGTTAATGATTTCGGTGGGGGGATTTCCGCGGGCGAGTTTGACGGAAACGAGAGGTATCCCACCGGCGCGGAGTTTGGCCGCGGTTTCCTCGAGATATTCCCGGTCGCGCCGCATTTCTTCGGATTCGGCCAGGCGAAGGAGATCGTAATTTCGGGCGACCCAGCCGTCGGCGACGTGCACGAGCAGGAGTTCGGAGCCGAAGTGGCGGGCGAGTTGCGAGATGTGCGGCAGGAGTGTTTCATCCGCCCGTCCATTTTCGAGAGCAACGAGAATCTTGCGGTACATGGTCAATTCACGGACGCGGCCAGTCCCAAAAGCTTGTAAAAACGGTTGAGCGCGGCGGCCGGCAGAAAGGTATCCAGCAGAAGCTTCAAATTCAAAACGATGATAATGGCCGTGATAGTCCAGCCGGCGATTTTTATCCAGAGCGGATTGACGAATTCGCCCATTTTGGCGCGTTCGCAGGTGAAGCGCATCAGAGGCCAGACCGCGAAGCCCAGTTGCATGCTGAGGGCGACCTGGCTGGCGACGAGCAGATCGGTTGTTTTGTTTTCGCCGAAAAGGCCGATGACGATGACGGCCGGGACGATGGCAATGCCGCGCGTCATTAGCCGCCTGAGCCACGGACGCATGCGGATATTGAGGAAGCCTTCCATGACGATCTGGCCGGCCAGGGTTCCCGTGAGAGTCGAGTTCTGGCCGGAAGCGAGCAGGGCCAAAGCGAATAACGTGCTCGCGACGCCGACACCGAGCGCCGGACTGAGGAGTTTGTAGGCGTCCTGAATTTCCGCGACATCCTGGTGGCCCGACCAATGAAACGCGGCCGCGGAAAGGATCAAAATGGCGGCGTTAATGAAAAGAGCGAACATGAGGGCACCGGTGGAATCGATGGTGGCGTAATGGATGGCTTCGCGGCGTCCGGCACTGGTTTGAAGATAGTTCCGGGTCTGAACAATCGATGAATGAAGATATAGGTTATGCGGCATGACGGTCGCGCCGAGAATTCCAATGCTGAGGTAGAGCATCTGCGGATTGCTGATGATTGCGCTTTTGGGAATAAACCCCGCGAGCACGGCGGGCAAGCTTGGCTTGGCGAGAAGCAATTCGAAAGCGAAGCAGGAGGCAATGGTTAAAATGAGCGTGACAACGAGCGCCTCGATGTAGCGGAAGCCTTTCGTCTGAAGATAAAGCACCGCCAGGACATCGAGGGCGGTGATCATGCAACCCCAGACGAGGGGAATGCCAAAGAGCAGTTGCAGGCCGATGGCCGAGCCCACGACTTCGGCGAGATCACACGCGGCAATGGCGATTTCACAGAGAATCCAGAGGAGCCAAACGGTGGGTTTCGAATAATGATCACGACAGGCCTGGGCCAGGTCTCGCCCGGTAGCGATGCCAAGTTTGATGCACAGATGCTGGAGCAGAATGGCCATCAAATTGGAAACCATGATGACCAGCAGGAGGGTGTAACCGAATTTCGCCCCGCCGGCCAGGTCGGTCGCCCAATTTCCGGGGTCCATGTAACCGACGGCGACGAGAAAACCAGGTCCCGCGTAAGCCCACATTTTTTTCCAGACGGGAAAATGGCTGGGGACGGCAATGGAGCCGTGAACTTCGGGCAGGCTCACGCTGGTGTTTTCACGACGCCAGGCGGGGGGCGCGGCGTCGGCGATTGGAGCGACCGGTGGCTCTTGAAGTGCACCGGATTCGAGTGCCTTCGGTTTTGGTGTGGCAGAGGAAGGTTTCACGTGTTTAAAAACGCTTGCTCATGCCAATGAAGGAGTGCCAATCCTCCGCCGCGCGCGTCACGCCAATGTAAACGCCCGCGTCGAGCCGCCAGTCATCCGTGAGTTTGTAGGTTAGCCAGGTGTCAATTGTTCCGATCCACGGCGCGGCGGATTCGGTGCTGATATTCGAGTAGAATTCGACATAGGCCCCCAATCCACCGAAGAGCGCACGACCAACGCTGATGGAATTGATGAATTCACAGTGATGCTCCGAGCCCGCGCCGTCGCGATTGAAATCAACTTCCGTTTGCAGGCCCACGTCCCAGCCGGGCACCTCGAAAGCGTAGGGCACCTTCAAGCCGCCTTCGATGGCGTTGTTGCCAAGCCCATCTTCACTGGTCGGCAGTTTTACGAATGGCATGACCGCGAGCGCGAAATGGCCGCCGTCGTTGCCGACGAGGTTTACCTTCAAGCGCGGAACGAGATCGCCGAAGCCCGAATGTTCCTCGATAGTGCCGCGTGCGCGGTCCTCCAGACGTTCGTACCGCCACGGCGAGAGGACAAATTGGGCGTCCACATTGTTGAAAAGACCGGCCTTGAGATTGACCGGAGCGACTTCATAAGCGGTGAACCGGACCTCCTCCCTGCCTGGATTATGCTCGTCCACAACGACGTTGCCGAAGTCCATTTCAACCTGGAAATGCCCGGCGTCCACCGTGTAAGGGCTATCCGTTTTGTCGGGGCGATCCGAGCTCAGTGGCCGCATGAATTTGCGTGGAGTCGGGTTGAACAAGTTGTAGCCAGATTTATCCGGCATGGGAGCCTCGGCGTTTTCGGAGACGGCTTCGGCGGCAAAGCTGGACGAAAAGGAGAGGAGCGCCGAAACAGGGAGCCACGATCCGATTGGGATCCGCGCCTTTTTCCTGCTCCGAAGCATCATCGCGACATTTTAGGGGAGGCAACTATTATGTCAAATACAATGTTTTATGGATAATACATTCAGTTCTGGCTTTTCATGGACACCGCAAAATCATCGCCAATAGAGATTGGCGCATGCTATCACGAGGGCAGTGAAATCGAAGTCCAAACCGGCCAGAAAATTGCGCGACACTGCGCCCATTTCTTCCGAGTCCACGGAAGATCACCTGGAGCGGATCTCGGAGTTGGTCGAGCAAAGAGGCTACGCGCGCGTGAGCGATCTGGCGGAAGCGCTCGGCCTCAAGACCTCAACGGTTTCGAATATGGTGCGCCGGCTCGCCAAACGCGGTTTCGTGAATTACGAAAAGTACCGGGATTTCAGTCTGACTGCGGAAGGCCATGCGGTGGCGCGGCGGATCAAGGCGCGGCACGCGACTCTTTCTGAATTTTTCGCCTTGCTGGGGTTGGAACCTCAAACCATCCAGGCGGAAGTCGAGGACATCGAGCATCACCTTCGTCCGCAAACGCTCGAGATGATGGGCAAGCTTGTGAGTTATTGGAAAACCCACCCGAAAGAACTTCAGGGCTTTCTGAGGCATGCGAGAGGATAAGTGTTTTCGAATTGCGGGCAGCGCGTCGAGCATCCGAGGCAGTAAAGCGCAGCGGTAAACGATTGCCTGAGATTATCTAAATTGATAGAAAAGAGGCGATCCCGTGAGTACTTTGATCAGGACGCTATGCGGACTGGTCGGTTGGATCTCGGTTCGCGAGTTTAATTTATTCATATGGACGCACTGCACAGAGATCGGCTCACGGTTCGGCGGCGTGCCCGCGGTGGTGGATTTACGCTCATTGAATTGCTGGTGGTCATCGCGATTATTGCGATTCTCGCAGGGATGCTGTTGCCGGCACTGGCCAAAGCGAAGGAACGGGGGCGGCGGGCGAAGTGCGTGAATAATCTTCGGCAGATCGCGATTGGGATGAATATTTACGCTCTGGATAATAATGAACGGGTGGTGGAGGCTCGCGACAATGTCGTGCAGATCGCGTTGAATCCGCCGGACCGAAACGCGGCGGCGACGGTAGGGCTGCTGGCGCAGACGAACAGTCCCGGTATTTGGACGTGCCCAAATCGGCCGACATTTCCCACTTACGAAGCGGCTTATGGGCAATGGATCGTTGGATTTCAGTATTGGGGCGGAATTACGAATTGGATCAATCCGCTGGGGACGTTTACTTCAAAAAGTCCGGTGAAGCTGGCGACTTCGCAACCGAGTTGGGCGTTGGCCGGAGATGCGGTGATGAAGATCGATGGTGCATGGGGAGGGACGGCCGGCAGCCGTGATTCCGCGTTCAAGGACATGCCGCAGCACGTCAATCGCGGGCATCTTCCGGCCGGCGGGAATGAGGTGTTCGTCGATGGTTCGGCGCGGTGGATCAAGTTCGGGCAGATGTACTATCTGCACACGTGGAGCGCGGATGGCACTCGCATTTCGTATTTTTACCAGGACGATATCCCGGATAAGATGCAGCCGAGGTTGGACCAGATTCGCGCGAAGCCGTAGCCGTGCGTCGAGATTGTGAGGCGCCTGCTAGCCCAAAACGAGAATTACTGAGCGGTCTGTTGGCATCCTTGACACCCCCGCCCTTTCGCCGCATTGTCGCTTTTAATTGCAGGGGAGCCAACCTGTCCGCTTGGAGATCGAGGGACGAAGGCTGAGAGTTCCGCCGTGGGACGCGGAAGACCCGTTGAACCTGCTCCAGGTAATGCTGGCGAAGGGAGTGCTTCCTTCTTCAAAATTCCGGGGCATCAATGGAGAAATAATATGATCGCCGCTCAAGACTCTTTTGAACCTCACAGCACGGATGCCTTTCCCAATTCGCGAAAGGTGTATGTGGAGGGGGCAATTCACCGCGAGCTGCGCGTGCCTTTCCGCGAAATCGAGCAGAGCCGCACGAAGCTCTTCAACGGCAACTTCGAAAGCAACGAGCCCGTCCGCGTGTATGATACGAGCGGTTCGTGGGGTGATCCGGCCATTCTTTGCAATGTTCGCGAAGGGCTCCCGGCGCTCCGCCGGAGCTGGATTCTTTCGCGCCGGGACGTGGAAGAGTACGGTGGACGCGCGATTCGTCCCGAGGACAATGGCTATTTGTCCGCCGTTCAAGCCGGAGATGCAGCGCGCTCCAATCGGCCCGGCAAACTCGAACCGTTTCCCGGATTGCGGCGCGCTCCTCTGCGCGCAAAAGCGGGAGCCAACGTCACGCAACTGCATTACGCGCGCAAAAACCTCATCACTCCGGAAATGGAGTTCATCGCCATTCGAGAAAACATGGGGCGGCATGCTGCCTTTGAAGCGGCGCACGAAAACTCGCCTACCGCGCACGGCGTTCGCGCCTCCGCGCAGGGAGGCCAAACGAACGTCTTGAACCACCAGCATCCCGGCCAGGGTTGGGGTTCGCGGGTCCCCGCTTTCATCACGCCGGAATACGTCCGGCAGGAGGTCGCCGCGGGGCGCGCGATCATTCCGGCGAATATCAATCACCCCGAGTGCGAGCCGATGATCATCGGACGCAATTTCCTGGTGAAGATCAACGCGAACATCGGCAATTCGGCCATTGCTTCGAGCATCGATGAAGAGGTCGAGAAGATGCGTTGGGCCACGAAATGGGGCGCGGACACCGTGATGGACCTCTCGACCGGCAAGAACATTCACGAAACCCGCGAGTGGATCGTCCGCAATTCGCCCGTTCCCATCGGCACGGTCCCCATTTATCAGGCGCTCGAAAAGGTGAATGGCCGGGCGGAGGAACTGACCTGGGAAGTCTATCGCGATACGCTGATCGAACAAGCGGAGCAAGGCGTCGATTATTTTACCATCCACGCCGGCGTGCTCCTGCGCTACGTGCCGCTTACCGCTCGGCGCATGTGCGGCATTGTCAGCCGCGGCGGATCGATTCTCGCCAAGTGGTGTCTCACGCACCACAAAGAGAATTTCCTCTACACGCATTTCGAAGAGATTTGCGAGATCATGAAGGCTTACGACGTGAGCTTCAGCCTCGGTGACGGTCTGCGTCCCGGCGCGGTGGCGGACGCAAATGACGAAGCGCAACTCGCCGAACTCGAAACGCTCGGCGAACTCACGCATATCGCCTGGAAACACGACGTGCAAACCATGATCGAAGGCCCCGGTCATGTTCCCATGCACCTGATCAAAGAGAACATGGACCTGCAGTTAAAATATTGTCATGAAGCGCCCTTCTACACGTTGGGTCCACTCACAACAGATGTTGCGCCCGGCTACGACCATATCACCAGCGGCATTGGCGCGGCGATGATCGGCTGGTTCGGCTGCGCCATGCTCTGCTACGTCACACCCAAGGAGCATCTCGGGCTTCCCAACAAACAAGACGTCAGGGAAGGGGTCATTACCTATCGCATTGCCGCCCACGCGGCGGACCTCGCCAAAGGTCATCCGGGCGCGCAACTCCGCGACAATGCCTTGAGCAAAGCCCGGTTCGAATTCCGCTGGGAAGATCAATTCAATCTCAGCCTCGACCCCGAGCGCGCCCGCGAATTCCACGACGAGACCCTGCCGCAGGAAGGCGCGAAGAGCGCTCATTTCTGCAGCATGTGCGGTCCCCATTTCTGCTCGATGAAAATCACCGAGGACGTGCGCAAATACGCCGCCGAACAAGGCCTCTCCGAAGAAGAAGCCCTGCACAAAGGGATGGAAGAAAAATCGCGCGATTTTGTCGAGAAGGGGCGGGAGATCTACGCCAAGGCTTGAGCCTTGAAACGCACCGCCGACCGAGGCGAGGCGGTGCGAGAGCGAACCTTGCTCAGTTGTTCTTCGCGACCTTTTGCGCCCTCTCCAGGCGCTGCGCCTGAGTCGCAACTCGAATCAAGAGACTCAAAAGCTCCTTTGCTATCGCGTGATCTTCGCCGCCTTCGGAAGGCTGTCCATTCGAGGTTTTCGCCACTTTGTCGAGCCCGGAACTGAAAATCTGCTCGGCCTTCCTGAGCGAAGCGAGCGCTTCTTCGTAGGCCGCCAGGGACAATAACGGTTCGTCCACTGCGAAACTGGTGGTCTGTCGTGGTAACCCGCAGTTACCGGGACCGCATGGGCGGGGTGGCTCGTTGCGCATCCGCTTATTCTTAGACTCTTTTCGCCCCGAATAACAATTAGGAGAAACACCTAAGGTTTTCACCTGCATCAGAAAAAACGAAATTCCCCGATCCTATATCGGGAATCGTTCGACCGGAATCCGTCAGAGTGGAATGGCGGCGTCGTTTAGAAAAAACGAGCCGCTTGTGAATAACTGCCTAACCTGGGCGGGGCTGGGCGAGTCGTAATTCGGGCCGGTGCAGTCCGGACATTGCCCAAGCCGCGGAGCGACTGTTGACGACTAGCCGTGGGCCTTCTGGAATTGAACGAAGTAAACGCTGAACCGAGTTATATTCGGGAAACCGGCGGCCGGTGGATCAGGTTAGTTGGGATGACTGTCAGCCGGGGTTGCAAGAGCTGAACATGCTGGTGATGTAAGGGAGGTAATTATCAGGGAATGCGATTGGGTTCGTGCGTGATACCGTAACGATTCAGCTCAAATGCGAGTGCCTCGCCGCCGGGATCCTGTTCTATCCCGGGCGGGTGATATCAAGTCGCACCCAGACCGGTGCGTGGTCGCTGGCGTTGGGTCTCCCGCGCACCCAGGTATCCACGCCGGCCTCGATCAACCGTGGCGAGAGTTCGCCATTTAACAGGAGGTGGTCGATGCGCAGGCCGGAATTGGTTTCCCAATGCCTGCGGAAGTAATCCCAAAAGGTGTAAATTCGCTCGTTTGGGAAACGCGTGCGGATGGCATCTGTCCAGCCCTGGGAAAGGAGCCGCTGATAACACTCGCGGCTTTCTGGTTGAAGCAAGGCATCCTTCAGCCAGGAACGCGGGTTGTAGATGTCGAAGTCGGTTGGCACGACATTATAGTCACCGGCGAGCACAACGGGTCGGCCCCCGCGGAGAGTGGCGGCGTGCGAGATCAACCGTTCGAACCAAGCAAGCTTATAATCGAATTTGGGACCCGGCTGCGGATTGCCGTTCGGCAAGTAAAGACAACCGACAAGGATGCCGTTGATGGTCGCTTCGATATACCGGCTGTGGGAATCATCGTCACCGCCGGGCAGACCGCGCCGGCTTTCGACGGGGTTGTTGCCGCGCGCCAGGAGGGCGACGCCATTCCACGATTTCTGTCCATGCCAGATCGCGCCATATCCGGCAGCCTGAATGGCCAGAACGGGAAAGGCGTCATCCGCCGCCTTCAGTTCCTGCAGGCCAGCGACATCAGGTCGCTCCCGCTCCAGCCATTCGATCAGATTGGTCAGACGCGCGCGGATGCCGTTCACGTTGTATGTGGCGATTTTCATGAGCAACCGCCCGATTCATCTCCAGGAAGGCGCGGGATCATCATCCCATCTTCAATCCTGATCCAACCGGTGCAGTGGTTTTTTGCAGGCGATTCGAAGATCGCCTGGATCATCGCTGAACGCGAGAGAATTGCCGAGTGACTGCATCTTCGTTTTCCCGGCGTTTACATTTGGTCTCTGCCGTGGCTCGGGTATAGTCGGGGTGCTCAATGAACGTAAGCACAGAAGTTCCATTTGCCGTCACGGACGCGGTGAACGCGAAGATTCTCGCGATTTCCGAGGACAAGATTCACGGTTTCCAACGTGATCCGCTCGGACAAATCGCCCATCAATCGGGCGTGGATCTGGCGACGGTGATGGAGCGGATTCAGGCGATGCTGCGCGCGGGAACGATCCGGCGCGTCCGCCAGACTTTGATGGCCACGAATCTCGCGCCGGGGGCGCTGATCGCGTGGCAGGTGCCCACCGAGAAACTCGATGCGGCCTTCGATTACATGTTTCAGCGCGACCCATTTTCAGGCCACGTGGTCATTCGGTCGGCGGATCCGGCGACGCCGGGCGCGAATTACAAACTGTGGACGACGCTGAAAGTGCCCCAGGGATTCTCGATGCCGAAGCATTGCGAGTATCTCCGTCAGGAGGTCGGCGCGGATCATTACCGGATCATGCCCGCCAAACGCTTGTTTGCGCTCGGCGTGGGACACGTCCGGCGGCGCGGGATGGAACCGGGCAGCAAATCCGAAGCGCTCGCGGAAGTGATGGATGTCAACGTGGTGCAGTTAAATGAACTCGAATGGCGGGTGTTGATGGCGCTCAAACGCGAATTCGAACCAGACGAGATCGCGGAGAATACCTGGGCGGCCCGCGCGACCGAGGCCCGGGTGCCCCTGGAAATGTTTTATGAGGTAGCGGAAGACCTGAATCGGCGAAAAGTGATTGGGCGCTTCTCAACCTTCCTGGAGCATGTCAAACCGCTGGCGGATGGGGAACGAGTGACGCGCTTCAATGCGCTTTTCCATTGGGCCGTGCCGACGGGACGCGAGATCGAAGCCGGGCGCGAAGTGGGGCGGCACCACATCCTCACCCACGCCTACTGGCGTGAGGGCGGACCCGAATTCCGAAATGTCAACATCATGGCGGTGGCGCATGGCACGGACAAGGAGCTGGTTCTCACCCACAAAGCGGCGATTGACCGGCACTTGGAAGGCTGCGGGATTCCTGTTTCCTATACCAACGTCTTTTGGGGCGGCCGGAGCGAAATCAAGCCTTCCGAGATCTCGCCCTTCGCTTACCGGGATTGGTGCGCCTCGCGCGGAATAAATCCGGACGAAATGTGATTTTCCATCAGCAGAAGATTGCTTAAGCTGAAAACGCAGGAAATCAAGGCATCTGCTGTTTCCTGCCGCAGACTGGGGCGGATTGGCTACCGCGGACCTTTTTGGATTACGCCGCCAAAGCGCATTATACGGATTCCACGGAAAAGTCCTCCAGATGTGCTCCGCAATGGCCCATTGTCGCGGATTAGTTATTTTGATCCACTCGTTGTAACTTATGAAAACCCCGCGGCCGTTGAAATCGGGTTTTACTTTGATTGAGCTGCTCGTAGTTGTGGCGGTAATCGCTATCCTGGCATCGATGCTACTTCCCGCGCTCTCCACCGCAAAAGCGAAAGCTCAGAGCATACAGTGCCTGAGCAATCTTCGGCAAATCACCTTGGGCTTTAAAATGGCTGTGGACGCAGATGACGGCCGTTTCAAACCTGCCCGAACTGCTGCCTCCGCCCAGGCGAGCTACGCGGAATCGAGTCAGGGCCAATGGTTCGGTGCTCACTTGGGCAAAACGAATGAAGGCTGGATCTGTCCTGTCGCGCCGCAAAGACCGTCGCCGCCTCCACGAGCGGCATCGGACTACAGTGCCTTTCGTCAAAATGACTGTCCCGGCGCTATCGATACCGCATGGACATTTAACACCGCAACCGATCCCGCCTTTGGCGGCGCTTATCCCCCAACAGCCACGCCTGAAACAAGAGCGGGAAGCTATCTTGAGAATGATTGGCTTTCTGGTTGGTGGCCGCAGTCGATTGACCCCAAAAATCCACAGTTCGAGTTCAAAAGCGAAGCAGACGTGCAGACACCGGCTTCCACGCCAACTGCGGCCGACGGCGTGTCTGGGGGGTTTTATCCTGGGTTTTACTTTTTGGGTCCCTTTGAAACCGATCTTCCGCCAACGAACCTCCGCTACGGATACTACGAAAACCAAAACAGTCAGCGAACGGGAGGAATGGGACTTTTTGCTATCCCGCGTCACGGCTCGCGCCCGGCAAATATTTCACAAGATTTCAACGTGAAGAATCAGCTTCCTGGTGCGATCAACATGGGGTTTTATGACGGCCACGCCGACAGTGTAAGACTTGAACGACTTTGGCAATTGGACTGGCACCAAAACTGGCGCGCGCCGGCGAAACGTCCGGGACTTTAAAAACCCAGTACATTCTTATGTTTCCGAGGTAATGCCGTATATGTTGAAATCGACATATCGAGCTTTTATGTCAGGAATGTCATATTGAATGATATGGACCTCGTGCGTAATCCCAAACTATTCGGGGAACCTGATTCGCTCCGCTCGGAAAAAGGAAAAAGTGGAGTCAGATCGATTTGGCCAAAAGGACGGGCCTTCAACAAAGGCGGATTTCTGTCATTGAAACAGGCTATGCCTCCATAAAGCTGCAGACTGTGCTCACGATTATCGCCGCGCTCGATCTGGATATTCAGGTCGTCTCCCGGTAAACCGGCGACTGGACGATCCAATAAACTCCTGCCTCAGCGGACCACTTGGCGATTAATGCAAATCAAAAGCGTCTCTCCCGGATACGCTTGAGCAGCCCAGTGAGATAAAATCTGGCGAGCTTCTCCAGAGTTAAGTAATCTCCGTCGCTCCAAAAGCGTGAGACTCCTAACGTCGTCTCCCGCGGATTTGATAAATGAAAAAACCATTACGCATTGGCCTGATCGGTTACGGGTTCATGGGCCGGACCCACTCGAACGCATTTCGCAAAGTCGGCAATTTCTTTGACCTCGCATATCAACCGGTGCTGCAGGCTATCTGCGCGCGCGATGAAGCCAAGGCCAAAGCCTTCGCCGACCAATGGGGCTGGCAGTCGGTCGAGAGCGATTGGCGCAAGCTCATTGACCGGGATGACATCGACCTGATCGATATTGGTTCACCGAACAACACGCACGCGGAGATCGCGATGGCGGCGGCCAAGGCGGGCAAAATGATCATGTGCGAAAAGCCGCTTTCGATGAACGGGGAGGAAGGGCTCAAAATGGTCAAGTCGGTGGAGAAGGCGGGGGTGCCGAACATGGTTTGGTACAACTACCGGCGTGTCCCGGCCGTCACGCTGGCGAAGCAATTGATCGACGAGGGGCGCCTGGGGAAAATCTTTCATTACCGGGCTAAATTCCTCCAGGACTGGACCATCTCCAAAGACCTTCCCCAGGGCGGCACGGGGTTATGGCGGCTCGATGTGAAAGTCGCGGGCAGTGGTGTCACCGGTGATTTGCTGGCGCATTGCATTGACACGGCCATTTGGCTCAACGGGAGCTTTGCGGACGTCACCGCCATGACCGAGACGTTCATCAAGGAGCGCACGCACACCCTCACCGGCAAGGTCGAAAAAGTGGGAATTGATGACGCCTGCTCCTTTCTCTCCCATTTCAGGAATGGTTCGCTCGGGAATTTCGAATCGACTCGGTACGCGCGCGGCCACAAAGCGCTCTACACCTTCGAGATCAATGGCGAGAACGGATCATTTTTCTGGGACCTGCACGATCTGCATCGGCTCCAGGTGTTCGATTACAAAGATGATAAGCTGATTCGCGGCTGGAAATCCGTTCACGTGACCGACGGGGAGCATCCCTATATGAAAAATTGGTGGGTGCCCGGCCTGCAAATCGGCTACGAACACACCTTCGTGCATCAGGTGGCCGATTTTATCGAAGGTCTCCAGCACAACAAACCGGTCGCGCCCACCTTCCGCGACGCTCTTGAAACCCAATATGTCTGCGATGCCGTGCTCAAATCCGGCAAGAGTGGCCGTTGGGAAAAAGTGGGCGGACGGAAGGCTTAGCGCGGCCGGCGTTTGGATTAGCTACACGTTCTCACCTGTGGGTGAGTTGCCCGCAGAACGTTATTTTACGGGCGGACTGGATTCTCACTCCACCGCTTCTGGGTAGCCTCGTTCAGCTTCGCCCCACCCCGATGACCCCCGATGACTGAGGCGTTTCCCTTTCGGCTTTGCAGCGAGAGCGGAGCGGGCTAAATTCAGGCGATATGGATTCCCAGGTTCGGATGAAAACGCGCGGCGTGAAGGGCGCGATGTTTGTGGGATTCTGTTCGGCTTTCTTCGCGGTGTTGATAGCAGGCGGAAATGTTTTTGCCGGGAGCACGAATGTTGCGCATTGGGCTTTTCAGAGGCTGGTCAGGCCAGGGGTGCCGGAATCGGCTTTTTCGGATCCGATTGACGCGTTTGTTTCAGCGACGCTGACCAAGGGCCATCACGCGGTTGCGCCGGAGGCGGATCGGCGGACATTGATTCGGCGGCTGAGTTTTGATTTGCGCGGGTTGCCGCCGTCGGTGGAAGAAGTGGCGGCCTTTTTAAATGACACACGGTCGGATGCTTACGAGCGACTGGTCGAGAGCTTTTTGGCTTCGCCACAGTATGGCGAACGTTGGGGGCGTCATTGGCTGGACATGGTGGGGTATGCGGATTCCAACGGTTATTTCAGCGCGGATTCGGATCGTCCGCTGGCGTGGAAATACCGGGATTACGTGGTGCGCGCGATGAACGCGAACAAGCCGCTGGACCGTTTTATCCAGGAACAGCTCGCGGGGGATGAACTGGCGGGGTATGTGGCGGACGGCGACGTGACGCCGGAGATGATCGATCCGCTGATCGCGACGCATTTCTGGCGGAACGCGCCGGACGGGACGGGCGAGAGTGATGGGAATCCGCTGGAGGTGAAGGTGGACAAATACGCGGTGATCGAGGGAAACGTGCAGATTTTCGGCACGGCATTTCTGGGGCTGACAGTGCAATGCTCGCGGTGCCACGATCACAAATTTGAGCCGGTGAAGCAGGAGGAATATTACGGCTTGCAGGCGATTCTTCGTCCCGCGTTTGAACTGGATCATTGGCTGAAACCGAATGAGCGGGTGATCGAGGTGGGACTTCGATCCCAACGCGAGGCGCACAAGCGCCGGACCGAGGAGGTGGAGCGGGATTTGAAAACACTGCGGGAAAGCCTGGAAGGATTAACAGCGCCGTTCCGCAGGCAGGCGACCGAGGAAAAGCTCGCGTCGTTGAACGAGGCAGTGCGAAAGGAAATTGAAAAAGCGCTCGACACGAAAGAAAAGGACCGCAACGAAGTGATGAAGTCGCTGCTTAAGAAGAATCGGGCGCTGGTCGAAGTGAGTGAAGAGACACTCAGGAAGAAATTCCCGGCGTTGGCGGCCGCGACGGAACCGATCGATCAGGAAATAAAGAAACGCGAGGCGGACAAACCCGCGCCGCTCGAGCGAATCGCGGCGACGTTTGAACCGACGAATCGTCCGCCCGCGCATCATTTATTGGTTCGCGGAAATCACGCGAACGAAGGCAAGGAAATCCCGCCAATGGTTCCGGCGTTTTTTCACGTTCCTTTTTCTGATGGCGGTGACAGCGGGCATGAGGCGGCTGGCAGCTCCGTCGATGATTCTTGTTGCACGCCAGGGGCGGAAAATAAGCGCGTGCGTTCGTCAGGCCGACGGTTAGCGCTGGCGCGCTGGGTGACATCGCCGGAAAACCCGATTGCCGCCCGCGTGCTCGTGAACCGGATTTGGCGCTACCACTTTGGCCAGGGCCTGGTGAGCACGAGCGACAATTTGGGGCGAAGCGGGGCGCGTCCGGTTTCTCCCGAGTTGATCGACTGGCTTGCCTCCGAATTGATTCAGTCCGGCTGGGATCTGAAGCATCTGCACCAGTTGATCGTGAATTCGGCAACATGGAAACAGGGCTCCAGCGCCGT
The DNA here is from genome assembly GCA_036002705.1 of Verrucomicrobiia bacterium. Taxonomy (GTDB): domain Bacteria; phylum Verrucomicrobiota; class Verrucomicrobiia; order Limisphaerales; family SXQI01; genus DASVNK01. Next base: position 2,938 of record DASYTB010000053.1, on the reverse strand, counting down.
GGCTGGGGATGATCCCGCGATCAGTCGCGCGCAACCGGAGAGGCTCGATGCCGAGTCGCTGCGCGATGCGATGCTCGCCACGAGCGGTGAGATTGACCTGGCGTTAGGCGGCTCGTACGTGTCAACGAAGACGGACAAGGAGGGGCAGGTGATCGTCGACGAAACCCAGCCGGGAGCGCGGCGGCGTTCCATCTATCTTCAGCAGCGCCGTACCGCGCCGGTTGATTTCATCGGCACCTTTGATGGGCCGGCGCATAATCCGGTTTGCGTCCAGCGGGTGTCGTCGACAGTCGCCTTGCAATCGTTGTCGCTGCTCAATTCTGAATTCGTGCGCGCCCGGGCGAAGGCTTTCGCGAAGCGGGTGCTCAATGGCGCGGAGATCGGGTCCGATTCCGGACCGGGCAACCAGGAAGCGCAAGAGAAGGCGGCGATGCGAAGGGCATTCGAATTCGCCTGCAGCCGTCCTCCTACTCCGGATGAACTTTCCGCGGCAGAAAGCTTTATTGAGGAGCAAAGCGAAGCTTACAAAGGCGAGCCGGATGCGCGGCTTCACGTCTGGACCGATTTTTGCCAGATGATCCTGGCGAGTAATAGCTTTCTCTATGTGGATTGAGCGCGGGGCGCTCACTGTCCGACGCAGTACAAAAACTCCTGCCGCGCGTTGTCGCCACTGCTGATGTTCGCGACGCGGAGGTAAAGGCGGTTGCCGCAGATGACCGGGGAGGCATAGACCTGATTGCCAAGTTGACTTTGGGCGAGGAGTTTGAAGCTCTTCGGAGTCGCTTCGAAAACAAAAGTTTTGCCAGCGAGATTTGAGGCGTAAATGCGATTGCCGACCATCACGGGCGAAGCGAAAAAGTCGCCGCCCAGCCGCTCTTTCCAGAGTTCCTCGCCGGTATCGGATTTCCAACAGATCGCCATGCCCGCGTCCGTCACGGCGTAAAGATGGCCTTCTTTGGCAATCATGGAAGGGACGTAAACGCGCGTGTTGTTTTGCCAGGCGACTTTGCCCGAGCCGTCCGCCACGATAGCGACGGTGTGGTTTTTCGGGTAACCGCCGCTGGTGAACACGCGCTGGCCATCCGTGACGGGCGTCACGACGCATTCCTCGGTCGAGCCGTTGATCTCCCAGAGTTTCTCGCCGGTGAGAGGATCGAAGCTGGAGATCAAATTGCATCCGGCGAGCACCACCTGAGTCCGGCCGCACGCCTTCACGATGACGGGGGTGGTGTAGTTGGCGATTTTCGGGCGGGCCTCGCTCCAAACGAGCCGCCCGGTGTTTCGATCGAGGGCCGCGAGGACGCCACCCCCACGGTGATCCGCCGAGACGAGGACCACGGATTCATGCAGAACGGGAGAGGAGGCAAAGCCCTGATGTGTGACGTAGTCGCAGATTTTGTGCTGCCAAAGGATTTTGCCATCGAGGTCCAGGGCGCTCGTGTAAACGGCGCCGCCATTCAGGAAGTTGATGAAGAGCTTCTCGCCGTCACACGCGACGGTCGATGAAGCGGCGGAGGAATTGGAATGATGGCCGGGATCGGCCGCGCCGCTGTGCACGACTGTCTGCCAAAGCGTCTTTCCAGTCTGGCGATCCAGGCAGAGGATGGATTGCGACTGTTTCGCCGAATCCGCCGTCGCGAGAAAAATGCGATCTCCGACGATGGTCGGCGAACCGTGCCCGCGGCCCGGAATGGGAACTTTCCAGAGGATGCCATCGTTTTCGCTCCAGCGAATGGGCGGGTTCTGTCCGGCGGGCGCAACGCCGTCGCGGGTCGGCCCCCGCCAGCCGGGCCAGTCCGATTTGTTGATTGCAGATGCCGCAGCCACGGAATGGATAAGGCTGCCGACAAGTAAGCAGGCGGAGGCAAGGACAGCGCAAACGGTTCTGTTGTGCATAAGATTCAGGCGCGAAGGGTGACCAATTGCGCAAAAAGAGGCAAGAGGCTCTGAGTCGGCCTGTTTCCGTCCATGAACAGGAGGCGGAGCGTTTATCGCAGCCGACCGAGCCGCGACCGTGAGGGAGCGAGCTGGATTCTGGAGACAAAATCGCTTTCTCAGGGTCGCGGCTTGAATGTTGACGTGTGCGCGGTTCTTGTCGCGCGGAGAGCTTTTTGGCATTCTCGACCGATGCTTTCTCGAGGAAGTTTTCAGATCGCCACGCTCGCGCTCGTTTTTTGCACGGCCGCTTTTGGAGATGATTGGCCGCAGTGGCTCGGGCCGAAGCGCGATGGGGTGTGGCGGGAAACCGGAATCATCGAAAATTTTCCGGAGGGTGGCCCGAAGATTCTTTGGCGCGTGTCGGTGGGCGCCGGGTTCAGCGGTCCGGCGGTGGCTGATGGGCGGGTCTTTTTAACGGATCGGCAGTTGCAGTCTGGCACGAAGGGACAGGGCGATCCGTTCAACCGGGCCCGGATTGACGGGATCGAGCAGGTTCTTTGCCTGCGGGAAAGCGATGGGAAAGAAATCTGGTCGCACGCGTACGACTGTCCTTACTCGATCAGCTACGCGAGCGGGCCGCGCGCGACGCCGCTCGTCGATGCCGGGAAGGTCTTCACGCTGGGCGCGGAAGGGAACCTGTTCTGTTTTGATGGGGAAAACGGGAAGCAGGTTTGGTCGGTTGATTTCAAGGAGAAGTATAAGATTCCCACACCGCTCTGGGGCTTTTCGGCGCATCCGTTGCTGGATGGCGATAAACTGATTTGTCTGGCGGGTGGGAGCGGGAGTACCGTCGTGGCGTTCGAGAAAGAGACGGGAAAAGAACTTTGGCGCGCGCTGTCCACAAAGGAGCCGGGCTATTGCCCGCCGATGATTTACGAGGCGCAAGGGAAGCGCCAATTGATTGTCTGGACGCCGGAAGGATTGAATTCATTGAATCCCGCGACCGGCGAAGTTTACTGGAATGACCGTTTTGGTACGCAAGCCGCACTGACGATTCCGA
>DASYTB010000052.1:0-6174 GCA_036002705.1 Verrucomicrobiia bacterium | reverse complement strand
GCACGAAACAACTTTACTATGCGAAACAACCGTTCTTTGCGGAATGTGCCGCGCCTCCGCCAAACCGCTCGTGGTTTCACGTTGATCGAACTCCTGGTCGTGATCGCAATCATCGCGATTCTCGCCAGCCTTTTGCTTCCCGCTCTCGCGAAGGCCAAGACCAAAGGGCAGGGGATCCTGTGCATGAACAACACGAAGCAACTGATGCTCGCCTGGAAACTTTATATCGATGATTATCGCGATAAGCTGCCTTGGGCTTATGCGGATCCCGGTATTCCCGGAGCGTGGTGCTACGGAATCGAGGATTGGAATGCGAGCACCGCGGACAACTGGGACGTAACGAATACGCTGGCAAAGGGAACTATTTGGAAATACACAGGACCCTCAGCAAAAATTTACACTTGCCCTGCGGATATTTACACCGTAAAGCCGACCGCCGGTCCAAACAAGGGGCAGGGCGTTCCGCGAATCCGCAGCAATTCGATGAATGCCTGGTGCGGAATGAACGATGGAAAAGCCACGTGGTTCGGAAACAGTCCGCCTTGGCGCATGTTCTTGAAGAGTTCGGATTTGGTGGCTCCTTCGGATACATGGGTTTTGGTGGATGAACATCCCGACAGCATCAATGATGGTTTCTTTTGCACACAAATGAATCCGTATCCGAACTTAGGGGCTGCGGAACTGCCCGATTGTCCCGCCAGTTATCACAATGGCGCGTGCGGCTTCGCTTTTGCCGACGGGCATTCTGAGATTCATAAATGGACGGATGCTCGCACGAAACCGCCGGTTAAAAGGAGCGGTTATCAGCCGGGCAACCAGGCCAATAATCAAGACGTCGGCTGGCTTTGGAGCAAAACCACTCAGCGGTTGAATTGAGCACGGCCAGAGAGCCCCTGCGAAACTACTCTGGCGGGCGCATTAACGCAGGACGGGCCTTTAAGGATCTTCTAAATACTTTGCACGCAACCCACTGACCCGATATCGAATTCGATGAGTTCTGAAGAGCAACCTACTCAATGCAATTCTAAGCCGTTCTAAGCCGTTCTAAGCCTTGAGCACCTCGATAAACGCCTCCTGCGGGATCTGCACGGAGCCGAAGGCTTTCATGCGTTTTTTTCCTTCTTTTTGTTTTTCGAGGAGTTTGCGTTTTCGGCTGATGTCGCCGCCATAGCATTTCGCGGTCACGTCTTTGCGCATGGCGCTGACGGTTTCGCGCGCCACGACTTTTCCGCCGATGGCGGCCTGGATGGCGACGGCGAATTGCTGTCTGGGGATGACTTCTTTGAGTTTCGCGGCGAGAGCGCGTCCGCGCGTTTCGGCCTTATCCCGGTGGACGATACAGGAAAAGGCATCGACCGCTTCAGTATTCACGAGCATGTCGAGCTTCACCATTTCTGAAACCGCGTAGCCATCGTGCTCGTAATCCATCGAGCCGTAACCCCGCGTAATGCTTTTGATGCGGTCATGGAAATCAATGAGGATTTCGTTGAGCGGCGTGCGCGCGGTGAGCATCACCCGGCGGGTATCGAGCGTTTCGGTATGGTCAACGATTCCGCGTTTCTCCGAGATCAAGGCCATCATGTCGCCAATATTTTCGTTCGGGCAAATGACGAAGGCCTTGACCATCGGTTCTTCCATAAACTCGATATAATTGGGCTGAGGCAGGAACGCAGGATTATCAATTTCCTTTTTCGTGCCGTCAGTCATCGTGACTTTGTAAATGACACTGGGATAGGTCGCGATGATGTCCATGTCGTACTCGCGACGGAGACGCTCCTGGACAATTTCGAGGTGGAGCAAGCCGAGAAAGCCGCAACGGAAGCCGAAACCGAGCGCCACCGAACTTTCCGACTGATAAACGAATGCTGAATCATTCAATTGCAACTTCGCGAGGTTCGCTTTCAGATGCTCGTAATCCGCCGTGTTGATGGGATAAATCCCACTGAACACCATCGGATGAATCTCCTGGAAGCCTGCGAGGGCAGGGGAGGGGTTGCGCGCGTCGGTCAGCGTATCGCCCATCTTCACCTCTTTCGGGCTTTTAATATTCGCGGTGAAATAGCCCGTCTCGCCAACTTCGAGTTTCTCGCGGACGTAGGGCTTGGGATTGAAGCTGCCGACCTCTTTGATTTCAACCATCTTGCCCGAGTGCAACAGCTTGCAGTTCAGCCCGGGCTTTAATTCGCCATTGAAAACGCGCACATGCGTGACGACTCCTTTGAACGTATCGAAATAGGAATCGAACCCGAGCGCCTGCAGCGATTTCTCCCCTGTGGGTTTGGGCGCGGGAATGCGATGAATGATCCCCTCCAGGATGTCCTCAATGCCGATTCCCTCCTTCGCGCTGGCGAGAATCGCCGTATCCGCGGGGATGGCCAAAATATCTTCAAGCTGGACCTTCGCCTGGGCGACGTTCGCATGCGGCAGATCGATTTTGTTGATCACCGGGATGATCGTCAGATTCTGTTTCATCGCCAGATGAACATTGGCCACGGTCTGGGCTTCGACTCCCTGCGCCGCATCAATAATCAGCAATGCTCCCTCGCACGCGCTCAAGCTTCGTGAAACTTCATAGGCGAAATCAACGTGCCCCGGAGTATCGATCAGGTTCAGTTCGTATTCCTCCCCGTTCTTCGCCGTGTAGTACATCGTGACCGGATGCGCCTTGATCGTGATGCCCCGCTCGCGCTCCAAATCCATCGAGTCGAGCAACTGGTCCTCCATCTCCCGCGTCGCGATCGTCCCGGTGCGATGCAACAGCCGGTCACTGAGGGTGGTCTTCCCGTGATCGATATGAGCAATAATGCTGAAATTTCGTATGTGCGCGCTGTCCATGGATCAACGGCTGCCGCTGAGCAACTTAGCCCAAAATGAACCACTCTGCATTCAGCGTTCAGCCTCGATTCGCGCGAGAAGATAATGCCCTCTCGCCCGAAGAAAAGATGAATGTCGGTTATTTCCCGCTGAATGCAAATGCGCTCGCAAGACCGATGCGGCGCCCTGTGCTAGAAAAGATCCTGTGATGTAACGATGACCGAACGGTTTTATCTGAAAAACAGAAACCGACTGTGCCGAATCTCCGCTTCGGGCAATGACAGGACTGTAAATACTGACAGTAGCGGTGTCGCGGGAAAATCAATGAAATCCATGCGTAGTCTGAACGCCCGATTTTTAGAGAAAAAGTGAAGACCGGCCTTGTCATGATCGTTCTCGCCGTTTGCCTTGGTTTGAAAGTTCGGGCGGCCGCGCCGATCGCGCCTCCCGCGCCAGCCGCTCCGGTGCCGCCGCCGTCGGTCCCGGCCAAACGCAGCGCTGCTGAACTGGAGAAACTGGCCATGCCCATCGCGCTGCACCCGGACCCGCTGATCTCCATCATTCTGCCAGCCTCGGCGTATCCGGTGGAGATCGTCATGGCGGCGCGGTTTGTGAAAGACACGAACAATATCCCGAAGCTCGACGGACAACCGTGGGATGAAAACGTGAAGGCGGTGGCGAGATTCCCGGAGCTCATCGCGAAAATGAATGACGACCTGGACTGGACGGTGGCGCTCGGACAGGCCTTTCTGGAGCAGCGCAAAGAGCTGATGGATACAATTCAGGCGCTGCGACTGAAGGCGCAAAAAGCCGGCACGCTCCAGACGACGTCGCAACAGATCGTCACTGTCACCAACTCGGTGGTGGAGAGAACGGTGGAACAGCAGACGGTCGTGGTGACCAATACCGTCGTGCAGATTCAACCGTCCAATCCCGAGGTTATCTACGTCCCGAGCTATCCACCGACCGTCTATTACCCGCCGCCTGTTTACACCTACGGCTACGCTTATTACGGATATGGCTATTATCCCTACGCCCCCCTGATGACCTTTGGCGCGGGTATGTTCTGGGGCGCCGCGATCTCCCATTGGAACCATTGCGACTGGCACGGCGGGGATGTGAATGTCGATATTGATCGAAACACGAATATTAATCGCGGCGAGCGTCCTCAGCCGAAAACGGGCGATCGGGGCGGAAATCGCGGCGGCGGCGCGCAGCAGAAATGGCAGGCGGACCAGGGACGGCTGCAAAGATCGGGTGCGCCATCAGCGAAGACCCGCGAGGCGCGCGGTTGGGGTTCTTCGGGCGCGGGCGGATCGCGCTTTAACGGGGGAGGAGCGAGGCCATCGCAGCAGCCCTCTTTCGGCGGAGGCGGAGCGCGGCCCGGGCAGCAACCCGCGTTTGGTGGAGCGGGTGGAGCACAGCGTCCCGCTGCTTCCACGCAGCCGGCACGTAATCCGAGCGCCGCGCAAAGACCTGCTGCTTCGCAGCGTCCTGCCTCAGCGGGCTCCTCGGTCAATCGTTCCAGCCCGCAACGCTCGAGCGCGTTTAATGGAGTTGGCAATGGCGGCAGTACACGTAACTACAGCAACCGCGGTTCTTATAGTCGAGGGGGCGGCGGTTTCAGCGGCGGACGAGGCGGCGGCGGCGGACGCGGAGGAGGAGGCCGGCGATGAACATTAAATCTTCTTTATTATTCAGGCACCCCCAGGCGGTGCGTGGATTTGGATTCTTACTTTTGGGGCTGGCCCTTTCGGTGCCAGCCGCCGAGATCGGGAAGACTTTCGAGACGCCCGAACAGGCCGTGTCGGCGCTGATCGCGGCCACGAGGACGCAAGATAACGACGCCCTGCATGCTCTGTTTGGTCCCGAAGGCGATGATCTCGAAAATCCCGATCGAGTGCAGAGCACTAACGAATTGAGCGCATTCACCGCCGCCTATAATCAAACCAATCGTCTCGCGCGTCTCTCGGACACGGAATACGTTCTGGAGGTGGGAGCGGACCTTTGGCCATTCCCGGTCCCGCTCGAGAAAAAGGATGGGCGCTGGTTCTTCGATACGGAAACCGGCAAGGACGAACTTCTCGGCCGGCGAATTGGGCAAAACGAACTCTCCACCCTGGAGGTGATGCGGAACTATGTGGACGCGCAGCGCGAATATGCGACCAAGGACCGGGATGGCGACGAGGTGCTCGAGTATGCGCAGCGAATTGCCAGTTCTCCAGGCCAGACCGATGGGCTTTACTGGGCACCTGAACTGAATGGCGAACTCAGCCCGCTTGGGCCGTTGGTCGCCGAGGCGCAGGGTGAGGGCTATTTCACGACGCCAGCGGTGAGCGGCGGCGCCCCGCAGCCGTTTCATGGTTATCTCTTCAAGATTCTCACAGGCCAGGGCGGTCACGCCCCGGGCGGCAAATACGACTTTATAGTGAATGGGAATATGATTCTTGGCTTCGCTCTGATCGCGTGGCCCGCGGAATACGGCACCTCCGGGGTGATGACTTTCATCGTGAATCAACAGGGGCGCGTCTATCAGAAAGACCTGGGAAGCAAAACAGCGAAAACTGTGGAAAAAATGCACGCTTACGACCCCGACCCTTCGTGGCAGGTTTCGCCGGACTGAGCAACCTTTTGGGCATTACGCAACCCACATTGCATGCCCCGGCTCGTAACCATCTCACGCCGGGATTGTTTTTCATCGCGATTTTTAGCTCTGAGCTCCTTTTAATGGCTTTATGACCTTGCCCGAGCACAAAACTAAAATCGTGGCGACGATTGGACCGGCCTCGGATTCGCCCGAGATGCTCGAACGTCTCGTGCGCGCCGGCATGAGCATTGCGCGGCTCAACTTTTCTCACGGCGATTTCTCCGGCCACGTTGAACGCATTGCTCGGATACGCGTGGCCGAGAAAGCCGCTGGCCGGCGCGTGACGATCATGGCGGACCTGCCCGGTCCAAAAATGCGCCTCGGAAAAATCGAGCCCGAACCGATTCATTTAAGCGCTGGCGATACTTTCACGCTGACGACCGAAGATATCATTGGCACTCAACAGCGCGCGTCGATGAGCTTCCCAGCATTGGCGAAGGTCGTAAAGCCCGGCGACCGGCTATTCCTGAACGATGGCTTGGTGCAACTGGTGGTCGAAAATATTTGCGACAATGACGTTCATTGCAAGGTGGCGGTCGGCGGTGAACTGCGATCCAAAAAAGGACTGAATCTGCCTGGGATCAATCTGGGGATCACGGCCTTTACCGAGCATGACCGCGCCTGCCTGGAGTTTGCGTTGCGGCAAGGGGTGGACGCCGTAAGCCAGTCATTCGTCGAAAGAGCGGCTGATCTTGAGGCAGTACGCAGCGCGG
>DASYTB010000051.1:0-2231 GCA_036002705.1 Verrucomicrobiia bacterium | reverse complement strand
GCGCCGTTCAGATTCGTATCCAGCATCTCGTGATAATCCTCGTTCGAGAGAACCTCGAGGCTCCGCTGTGGAATGTTTGTCCCCGCGGCGTTCACGAGCAGGTCAATACGGCTGAAGCGAGACAAAATCGACTGCCCGAGCTTGTTTGTTCCCTCCAGATCGCCGATGCGCAAGGGCGACACGACACACGCGTCCGGTTTGGCCGTGAGCGTTGCCGTCGCGCGGAGCGCTTCCTCCGTGCGGCCGAGCAAGGCCACCTGCCAACCTTGTTGCACGAGTTTGATCGCGGTGGCGCGGCCTACACCGCTCCCCGCGCCGGTGACGACAGCTACTTTAGGCATAGATTCATTCCTGGAGGCGAGTGGACCGAGTGATTTTACGGAAGGTATTCTTCTCTTCTATTGGGCCAGCCGTTTGTCCAGGTCGGAGACATCCACCCAGCACTTCTCCTTTTCGGAACGAAGCGCGGCATCAATGACTCCTTGAGCCATGGCCCCGTCGAAAAACGATGCGAAACAGCGGCGTTGTTGGCGAATCGCTTCAATGAACTCGTACGTCTGGTCGTAGCGGAAGACAAAGAGGGGGTCGCCCTGTTTGGGATCGCGCGGCGAACCGGGCCAAACAAGGAATTCGTTCGGAATTTGCACTGGTTTCAGCTTTTTCTCACCCCGTTTTGCGATCAGCACCTCGTGGGGGCGCTGGGTGTCGTAGCGGATGGAGCCATCCGTTCCGTTCAGTTCCACGTAATCCTGGCTGTACATGCTTTCGCCATGGCCGGTGGCGATTTTCGAACTTTCCATCACGCCGGTCGCGCCCGCTTTGAAATCTGAAATGATCGCCACCCAATCTTCCAGGTCCGAAGCCTGCCCACCGCGCTCTGGAAAATAAAGACGCGTATGGGCCACGAGCCGGACCATCGGCCCAAGCAGCATGTGCGCGAAATCGATACGGTGCGAAAGCATGTCGCCGATCTCGCCGCTCCCCGCGAACTTCGCGACTTGCCGCCAACCGAGATTACGCTGCTCCCAATCCTGCAAACGGCAGTTCCGGAAATGATACGGCTGGCCTACCGCGCCTTGATCGACCAGATGCTTGAAATAGCGCATCGCCGGGACGAAACGATACGTAAAGGCGGTCATGTGCCGCACCCCGGCCTTTTCGGCCGCGCGATACATGCTGCGCGTCTCCTCGAAATTCATGGCCAGCGGTTTTTCGCAAAAGACATGCTTCCCGTTTTGAATCGCGGCCAGCGCAATCGGCGCGTGGAGGAAATTCGGCGTGGCGATGATCACCGCGTGCACGTCGTCGCGTTTCACTAAATCATTAAAGTCCGAAGTGGCAAAGGCAGTGCCCGTCGTTTTCTTCGCGCGCTCCAGCACTTCCGCGTTCGCGTCGCACAAGGCCACGACCGCCACGTCCGGACAAAGCGCCAGGCCCGGCAAATGATTTTGCAGCGCGATCCCGCCGCACCCGACGATTCCAACACCAATTCTGCTCATGAGGCGGCAGAGCTTAGAGGCGCACCCACTGAAGAAACAAGCAAATGTGAATGCCGGAGGAAATCAGGTAGCCGCCGCCGGGGTCGTCGGCCCGCCACATTTCGAACGTTTACACCCGCCGCCCGCCGCCTATCATGCCGACCGCCCGCGTGAACGAAAACGATCCAACCGATCCGACGGCGGAAGACTCGGCAACGGCCCAGGAGCTATTTGATGCCGCAGCGAAGCTTAGCCCGGAAGAGCGGGAGGCTTTTCTAGGTGAAACCTGCGGCCGTGGAACGGCGCTGCGACTTAAGATCGAACAGATGCTCGAAGCCGAAACGAAGGGCCAGCTTCCCTCTGGTTTCCCTTTTTCGGGCGTGCGAGAAGGTCGGCTCGGGATCGGACAGGAGGGCGATTCGATTGGACGCTACAAGCTTCTCCAAAAAATCGGCGAAGGTGGTTTCGGTGAAGTCTGGATGGCCGAACAGAAGGAACCTGTCAAACGCCGCTCCCGCGAGCGCGAGAGCCAACAGCACTCGCCCTGGCCTTCAAAATGGCGCGTCGCCAGCTGAGCGCGGCCGGACCACTCGCGAAGAGGATGGCGGTCCTTCCTTTTAAGAACACGGATCGCGATCACATTCCCGATTACATCCCTGAGTCCGTCACCACCGAGCTGATCAACAGTTTGAGGAAAGCTCCCGGACTTATCGCGTTCAGAACGCCGGCTTCTTTCGGCAACGATCGCGTCGA
>DASYTB010000050.1:0-3952 GCA_036002705.1 Verrucomicrobiia bacterium | reverse complement strand
CTCCTTCGAAATCTTGGCGGCGGAAAATTCCAGGATGTAACGCAAGCGGCCGGCGTTCAAGGAGGTACGAACCGTTGGAGTACTAGCGCCGCGTTTTTTGACTATGATGGTGACGGCGACCTTGACCTGTTCGTTTGCAATTACGCGCAATGGTCGCGTGAGACAGACCTTCAGGTGGATTATCGGTTGCCCGAAGTGGGCCGCGCCTACGGCCCGCCCATGAGTTTCGCGGGAAGTTATCCGATTCTCTATCGAAATGACGGCGGACGATTTACTGACGTTTCGGCCTCCGCCGGGATTCAAATCAAGAACAAGGCGACCGGGCTGCCGATGGCGAAGTCGCTCGGTGTGTCACCTATCGACCTGGATAACGACGGGTGGATCGATCTGGTTGTAGCCAATGACACCGTCCAGAATTTTGTTTTCCACAATAACCATGACGGCACATTCACAGAGATCGGCGGTCGCTCCGGCATCGCCTACAACAAGTTCGGCGCGGCCCGCGGCGCGATGGGGATCGATACCGGCCGCTTTCACAATGACGATACCGTGGCGATTTCGATTGGGAATTTCGCCAATGAAATGACGGCGTTTTACGTGGCCAGCCGGGATCCGCTTTTTTTCAGCGATGAAGCGATCGACGCCGGGATCGGCACGCCCTCGCGCACGCTTTTGACCTTCGGGGTGTTTTTCTTTGATTATGATCTCGACGGTTATCTTGACCTGCTTACGGCCAACGGTCACATCGAACCGGATATCCAGAAGGCCAGGTCGAACCAGAGCTACGCGCAACCGGCGCAACTATTCTGGAACAGCGGCAGTGGCTCGAAAGAAGGCGGCTTTTATTTAGTGCCACCGTCAAGATGCGGACCTGACCTGTACCAGCCGATGGTCGGACGCGGGTCGGCTTACGCGGACATCGATGGAGACGGGGACCTGGATGTGTTGATCACACAAGTCAACGGTCCGCCGCGGCTTTTTCGAAACGAACAGAAACTTGGACACAATTGGGTGCGCCTCAAACTGGTGGGGAGGAAAAGCAACCGCGATGCGATTGGCACCTGGGTAAAACTGCGTGTTGGGAAGCGGGTCATGTCGCGGCAAGTAATGCCAACGCGGGGATATCTGTCGCAGAGCGAATTGCCCGTCACTTTTGGGCTAGGGAGCGCAACGAAGATCGACGAGACGCAGGTGCTTTGGCCGGACGGGACGCGCCAGGACAACGTACCGCTCAAGCTGAATTCCCTGAACACAATCGCAGAGCCATGATCCGGATTAGAACCTCTATCTGTTTGCTTCCGGATTTCTAAAGTCCCTAAAGTCCGCTTGCGTTTCCGGCGATAGAAAAGCAGTGTTTGCTCATGGGCTTGCCTGACAAGTCGATCGCTTTATCGCCCGACCAAATCGCCGAACTAAATGGGAAACTTTCGGTGATGCGGCACAACGTCAACAACCATCTCGCGCTAATTGTGGCTGCGTCCGAGTTGATCCGGCGCAAACCCGAAATGTCGCAGCGGTTGGTCGAGAACATCGTCCAGCAGCCGGAAAAGATTATTTCGGAAATTCGCTCTTTTTCGAATGAACTCGAAGCCGCGATCGGGATCACCCGCGAAAGCTACACCCCATCTTCTCCCGTGCCTGCTTCGGCTCCGGTCAGTTAATCGGTTGCCCAGCCCACCTCTCCGGCGCATCTTCGCGCATGGACCCCGTTCAGGAAGTACGGATTGATAAGTGGCTTTGGGCCGTGCGACTCTACAAAACGCGCGCGCTGGCCGCGGAAGCCTGCCGGGGCGGTCATGTCCGAGTCGGGGGGCAACATGTCAAAGCGTCACGTTTGGTTCGTGTCTCGGAGCTCATCTCCGCTCGCGCAGGCGACGTGACCCGGACGGTCAAAGTAACCGCGCTCCTGGAGAATCGGGTTGGCCCGAAGCTCGTGCCAAATTTCCTGGAAGACCTCACCCCCGCTTCGGAATACCTGCGCGCCCTGCAGGTAAAGCAGAGCCTCAACGTCCCCCAGCGACCAAAGGGCAGCGGACGACCCACAAAAAAAGAGCGGCGAGAACTCGAAAAACTGGAGTGAGCCCGCATTTATCGGGCGTAAGTGGGCGGGAATATCGGGCCGCGCTCCCATTGTTCGCGGCGGTGGGTTTACGTACCTTCCTTATATGGAGGTACTATGAAAAACAGTTCTATCAATCAAGCTAAAGGCAAAATGCGTGAGATGAAGGGCCGGGTGAAGGAAGGATTTGGCGTAGCCACTAATAATCCGGATGTCGAAGCAAGAGGAAAGGGCGAACGGGTAGCTGGAAAACTCCAGAAGAAGGTGGGTGACATCCAGCAGGTCTTCGAAGATTAGCTTTCACGCATGTGAGGCGGAAAAGGCGCGCTTGGCGGGTTCGAAACAGATCGGCAAGCGCGCCGGACCATGTACATTAAGCGCTTTCCGCGGCTCCCAGGGCTCAGCAGAAGGCAATCGGAAGTTTTTCAGACGCGCCAAAATCTCCGAAAGCGCCACTTTCGCTTCGAGGCGCGCAAGCGGGGCTCCCAGGCAGAAATGAATTCCGTGGCCAAAGGCGATGTGCGGGTTGGGATCCCGCATGATGTCGAAGCGAGCCGGGTCGTTGAAGTGCTTCGGATCATGGTTGGCGGACCCCAAAACGGCGAGAACCCGTTTTCCCCGAGGTATGGTTTGGCCATGAAGTTCCACGTCCCGCAGCGGAGCGCGCAGCGTCCACTGGAACGGCGACCGGTAACGCAAAACTTCCTCAATGGCAGATGGGAGAAGCGCAGGATTCGCCCGGAGGCGAGCCAATTCCCCAGGATGTTGCAAAAAGCACAAAATGGAGTTGTTCACGAGATTCGTCGTCGTTTCCTGGCCGCCGACGAGAAGGAGTTGCACAAAAGCAACAACGTCGCCCTGGGATAGTTTTTCGCCCTCGACCTCCGCTTCGACTAATTTGGTGAGCAGATCGTCCCTGGCACTTTTTCGCCGTTCCTCCATTAACCTGCCGACATATTCATACATCTCGACCGTGGTAGCGCGAAAATCACTCGTCGCTTTCGCTTCAGCCTCGCCTTTGAAAAAGCCGTAACTCAGCGCCAGGATCACATCGCTCCATTGTTTGAACCGCTCCCGATCTTCCACTGGCACGCCTACCATCTCGGCGATAACGATCATCGGTAGAGGAATTGTAAAATCGGTGGCCAGATCCATCTCACCCCTTTCAATCTTCTCGTCGAGCAACTCGCGCGCGAGGCGTTGAATCCGGGGTTCGAGATTCGCAACGACGCGCGGAGTGAATGCTTTTGCAATCAACGCCCGAAGCCTCGTGTGGCGAGGTGGGTCGAGGAAGACCAGCCATTCGGGGCCCACGCGGGAGGTGAACGCGTCGTGGTCCGAGATGACGCGCTTGACTCCTTCGTAATCGAAAACCAGCCAGGCGTCCAAAGGCGCGACGTGCAGCAGCGGGGAGGCATTCCGCAGTTGTTCATAGACCGGATACGGGTTACGCCGCATCTCGTCGGAAAACAGATTTAACGCCTGCGTATCCATAGCGATCACCTTATTTCTTTTGGACGGCCAGGGCGACATCTTCGTGGAACGCTGGGAAATCCAGCAAAGCGATTCCACCTTCGCTTCGCACCTCGGCCTTTTGGCCCGTTTCGCCCGTCGAAGGGTCAAGCCACTGCGCAATGTAGGTTCCATCAGGAAGCGCAAGCCGCAGCTTCTCGTTGCGTTCAGGCGCGGCCGCCGGCTGCCGGGCGTTGCTCGGGCCGATATAAATGCCATAGGCAGCACCTGGTTTCGCAAGCGTAAAGGCATGAAAACCCGAGGGGACTCCGGCTTTTACGACCTCTGCCGCCGGTTTCAGGTGAATGAAATCGAAGCTGTAGATGAAATCATGAAGGGCTTTCAGTTGCCGCCGGTACTCGCGACTGCCGCCGCCTGGCT
>DASYTB010000049.1:0-4263 GCA_036002705.1 Verrucomicrobiia bacterium | reverse complement strand
CCTTTTTCGTGGGTGACAACGAGGAACTTTGCTCCTTAATAGCCGTATGTACAACGTTGCCTTTTTCCTTTTGTTCTCGGTTTCCACTTTTGCCGCGCCGCATCCGAATGAGATTCTCCTTTGGCCGAACGGCGCTCCTGGATCGGAGGGAAAAACGGCTGACGCCGTGGTGAAGATTAGCCAGGGCGGCGAGGAGTCGGTGACCGGCGTTCACAAGCCGTCGATTACGCCGTATTTACCCGCGCCGGAGAAGGCCACCGGAGCGGCGGTGCTGGTGATCCCCGGGGGCGGACATCGCGTGCTGGCCATCACTCACGAAGGTTATAACGTCGCGGAATGGCTGCGCGACCGGGGCATAGCCGCTTTTGTTTTGAAGTATCGCCTGGCCCGGGAAACCAATTCCACTTATAAGCTCGAGGTCCATCCGATGGAAGATACGCGCCGCGCGATTCGGCTGATTCGCAGTCGAGCATCGGAATGGCACGTGAATCCTGAACACATCGGGGCCATCGGCTTTTCCGCCGGTGGGGAATTGGTCGCCTGGACGGCGATGAAGCCCGAAGATGCGAGAGGGGACGCTTCTGACGAGATTGATAAGCAGAGTGCTCGTTTAGATTTCCAGGCGCTGATTTATCCCGGCAGTTCGCAAACGATTCAGCCCACAAAAGGCGGCGTACCTGCGTTCCTCGCCTGCGCTTACAATGATCGCCCCGACATCGGTGAAGGACTTGCGGAAGTTTACCTCCGGTTCAAGCGTGTGGGCGTTCCGGCGGAACTGCACATCTACGCCACGGGCGGACACGGCTTCGGCTTGCGAGAGAAGGACAAGCGCCCCGTTGCCGGTTGGTCGCAACGCTTTGTTGATTGGATGGCGGACAGCGGATTTGTCACCGGACCGTCCGGTGTCGGCCATTGATGCGCCTTTATGCACTTCCGCGAGGAGGGTGCTTCTAATGATCCCGCTCCAGGAGGTAATTGGCCAACGCTTCAAGCGCCACGGCTTTTCCGCGAAAAGGTTGAAGCGACCCATAGGCTTTTTCCGTCAGTTGCCGCGCGATTTTCCGAGACCTATCCAGGCCGACAATGGAAGGATATGTTGCCTTTTGGGCTGTAATGTCCTTGCCGGCGGTCTTGCCGAGTTGCTCGGTCGTTTGGGTCACATCGAGAATATCGTCGATCACCTGGAACGCGAGGCCGACGTAATACCCGAAATTGGTGAGCGCCTGGAGTTGGCCTGGCGTGCAGTTCGCGCTCATGCCGCCCAACCGCGCCGAGCAGCAAAGCAGCGCCGAGGTTTTTCGCTCGTGGATAAAGCGCAATTCCTTTTCCGAAATCTTTTTCCCTTCGCCCTCCAGGTCCGCAACTTGCCCGGCTATGAGTTGGAGCGAACCCGACGCGCTCGCCAGTTCGAGCACCATTAATTGATCCGAATACCGCTTCGTGGCGCGCCCCTGGATTAAAATTTCAAACGCCTGCGTGAGCAGGGCGTCCCCGGCGAGGATCGCGATACCCTCGCCATAGACCTTATGGTTTGTCGGTTTGCCCCGTCGAAAGTCGTCATTGTCCATCGCAGGCAAATCGTCGTGAATGAGAGAATACGTGTGGATGCACTCCACCGCGCAGGCGAAAGGTATAGCGCTTCGTGACGTTCCACCGCAGGCCTCTGCCGCGGCGATACAGAGGGCCGGCCGAAGGCGTTTTCCACCGGCGAAGAGCGAGTAACGCATCGCTTCGTGAATCGTCGTCGGCCGGGTCCGGGCTTTTGGGAGAAATTGGTCCAAAGCCTCATTGACCAGAGCCGTGGACTTCTGCAGATAGAACGGGAAATCGAGTTTTGTTGGGCGAGTTCCGCCAAGTCGTGACATCGGGCTGGTATGTAGGGAAATGCCGCCCTCGGGGCAAGCCGATTTCCCGGGATTCGACGAAGGCAACGGTGAAAAATACCAAATCAGTAACGGTCCAACTGTCCAACTTCTCGCTTCCTCTGCGCCGTTTCTTTCTGATAAGCTCCGCTTGTCAGCATGTTGGTTTTGGGTTTTGCCCCCGCGTTTGGTGGCGTACTCGTTCGATCATATGCAACACGAAGCCATAGCGACCTCGGCGCCATCCACCGCCGATCGGTTCCTCGGAGTGAAACTTGATCTGCCGAGCCTCGGCAGAGTCCAGCTCACGCAACTCTACAAGCGAACCACGGAAACTTCGATTTATCGCACGGATAATCCGGGAATCGTGGTCAAGATCTTTGATCTGGATTGCGGCTCGGCCGATCCCGCGGAAGTAAGCTACGGTCCTTATACCCGGTTCGGCCTGGAATTGGCGAATTTCGAGGACATCATTAACAAGGAGCCGTTGCGGCGATTCGTTCCCGCCTATTACGGCGCCAGCATCAATTATGAACGCAAATACGCCTACATCGCGATGGAGTTTTTCGTCGGCGAAGATTTGCAAACCTGGTGCGACGAAGCGGCCAACGCTAGCTTTCCAGAAGGATGGGTGAACGAATTCAAGCAAGCTGTCTTCGAGGCCTTTTCGATTCTGACGCAGTTCCACAAGCATGGTATCGTGCTCGTCGATTTCAAGCCCGACAATATTCTGCGCTTGGGCGAACGCGGCGTGAAATTTGTTGATCTGGGCGCGTTCCTGACCCCGCGCCATTATAGCGCGCCCGAAAAATACGTTTACTCGGCCACGCCGGATTACGCCGAGCTGCTGATTGATGTTTCCAACATGGACACGGGCATTCCGCCCAGCGAAGCCGCGGACATATTTTCTTCCGGCGTGGCGCTTTTCGAAATGGCCACCAGCAATTCGCGGCTGGAAATCGCGGAAGGCACCGCCGAGGAAATTCTCGCCCGACCTGAACTCTACCGCTTCCGCGATTCCCAAATCCGCGATCTCTGGCGAGCTTATTCTCATTTGCGGGAGCTATTGCCGACCGTGGAGACGCAATTGAAAGAGCGCCGCATCCTCTTCTCCGAAGTATGGCACCTGTTTAAGGGTTACATCGGCAGCAAGGTTCCGGACTGGGAAACGCTTTCGAATGAACAGCACGACCAGATTATTCTGGCGACAGGGACCACCTTCATCTCCGAACAACTTCCCGAGCCGTTAAGCTGGCTGGCTGGTCCCATCGCGCACAGCACCGTGCTCCGCAGCATCCGGCTCAAGAGCGTCAATGAATTGCTCGCTCTCATCCAAAATCCCGTTCTCGAACCGGCGCGCGAAGACCTGGAAACCTACAACACGCTCATCCAGTACATGCGCGACCTGGAGCGCTCCACCGAGTTCGTCCACCGGCTCAATACCTGGGATGCGCGGCTCAACCACGAAACCGGTCATTGGGGGGTGTCGGCGCCCATCGCCTATGCCCAGCTCAGCGATAACGCTCTTTTCACCTTTGTCAGGCAGGCGCACCGCGACCCGTTCGGGCACCGCTTTTTTGAGGTCGTCAGCGATCTCGAAGCGGACGACTACCAGGATTCAAAACTGACCCTCTGGCATCTTCAGGATGATCACCTAGCCTGGCTTGGCGCTGCCTCAGAAATGAATGGAGAAAGGCGCGTTTCGAATTGAAGGTAGCTGCGAATCTTTAGCTGGGGAGCGGAGCACCCGGAGCGGATTCAACTTCCGATTCCTCGTAGGAAGTGTAATTTAAGCGAATTCGACCCGGAAAAGAGCCGGCGCAACAAAGAGAAACACGGAATCGACTTTGAAGAAGCACGAAAGATTTGGCACGATGAAGCCCGGCTCGAAGCGCCGGCAAGAATCACCGGCGGGGAGGAACGCCTTCTAACCATTGGCCGGGTTCGAGGCAAACTTTGGACTGCGGTTTTTACTAACCGGAAAGGACGGGTCCGAATAATCAGCGTTCGCCGAGCGCATAGACGCGAGAGGAGAAGCAGTATGAAGAGAATAACGGCTGAGGAGTTCGACCGTAAATTTGAGGCTGGAGAGGACATAACGTCTTACGTGGACTTGTCTAAAGCCAGGCGGCCTGGTCGGATGCAACTGGATAAAATGGTTCAGCAGTTGCACCAAACAAGGGCGCGATTGCTGGATGAAGTGCGCCGAATAGATAAGACTCTTGAGACGATTACGGCCGGTGAGTATTGGGCCGCTGGAGCCTGATTGCACTACTCACTATTTGCGTCTCATATCCCGCAAGAGCGAATACTTCAGATAAACCTCGCGTGCAGAGTAGAGGGCAATCCGCCAGCCAAGCGGTCCATCAAGAAAACCACGCCGTAAAGCGTAACCGCGCAA
>DASYTB010000048.1:0-2108 GCA_036002705.1 Verrucomicrobiia bacterium | reverse complement strand
ACTTTTTCGTTGTTGAGCTCGCGCACGATATTCTTCACGCGCTGGCCCCTCAACCCGACGCAAGCGCCCACCGGATCAACCTTTTCGTCTCGGGAATAAACCGCCAGCTTCGTCCGGAACCCCGGCTCGCGCGCGATAGCCTTGATTTCAATGGTGCCATCGTTGATTTCACTGACCTCAAGCTGGAAAAGCTTAATCACGAATTGCGGGTCCGCCCGCGAAAGAATGATCTCCGGACCATGCGCCGTGGTTTCGACCGCGCGCACATAACACCGGATGCGCTCGCCGATTTGATATTCTTCCGTGGGAACGCGTTCGCGGTTCGGGAGCAACGCCTCGTACTTTCCCAGATCGACCGTCACATCCGAACGATCAAACCGCCGAACGGTCCCGCTGACGATATCGCCCGTGCGATCCTTAAACTCGGCGTAGATCAATTGCTTTTCCGCCCGGCGGATATGCTGCATCAAGGCTTGCTTGGCGTTCTGGCTGGCGATTCGTCCGAAATCCGTGGGCGTCACTTCAACTTCAATTTCCTCGCCCATCTGCGCGTCAGCCTTGATCCGGCGAGCATCGAAAATGGAAATCTGGTCGTGCTTGGAAATGACTTTGTCGGTCGCGACGAGTTTTGCGAAGGCCCTGATATCGCCAGTCTTAGGGTCGATCGCCACGCGCAATTCGCGCGCTGGGCCGACGGCCTTTTTGGCCGCGGAGAGTAAGGCCTCTTCAACCGCCGCAAGGAGCACATTGCGGTTGATGCCCTTTTCCTTCTCCCAATACTCTAATATGGCTAGTAACTCCGCGTTCATATTCTCTCCCCTTCAGGGGAACAAAAAAGTCGGCAGGTTGACTCCGACTTCTTCAGCGCTGGCAACCCAGCAATAGAATCTTATGCAGCGAGAAGATACGTCGCCTGCCGGGGTTCCGTCAAGCGCGCAATCTGCGAGTTCGCCCTCAATCGTGATACGGACGCGTTCCACTTGGTGTGGACGCCTTCGCGCCCAAGACCTCCTTTCAAAAATCCACTCGGACGCAACTTTCCATCTGGGAATAATCGAACGGAGTTCCTCCGATGAGGAGCTTCGTATTCTCCGGCGTGGCGGAGGTGCGGAGCAGCATTTCCTCCTGTAGCTCCAATCGTCCCCGCAAGCGGATACCGCCTTTCAGCCAAACCTCGGCCTCGCGGCCAATTGGCAAACCCAGGCTCCGCGCCAGCGCTATTTGCTCCTCCCGTCGCTGCTCTCTCCAGCGGCTCACGGCATCACCTTCCGAGACAGCCGCGCGGGAATCAAAGTTGAACTCCGGTTGCATCGGTCACTTTTACAAAACGGAAACGGGTGGCGAAAGAAGATTTAGTGATTCACTTACTTTGCTTTGGAATGCGTGGCTGGTCCCCGCTTTTCCGAGCGGTTAAAAGAATGCCATTGGCTCGTCGCAAGTTGTCGCCGGGAACGAAGCCCCTCACCGCGGAGCACCTCTTGCAAAGCGGCGTCGAGCCGCCGCACTCCAAAAGTGCTGTGCCTCAAAATGCACAGTTGCGTAACGACGCGATTTTTGCCAATTTCGCCAAAAGCCACACATCTATGCGTAAACAGCATCCAAAAACGAGAGGATTTACCCTCATCGAACTTCTTGTTGTGATTGCGATCATCGCGATCCTCGCCAGCCTGCTCCTGCCCGCTCTGGCCAAAGCGAAAACGAAGGCGCAAGGCATCATGTGCATGAATAATGAGAGCCAACTGACCAGAGCCTGGGTCATGTATGCGCTGGATTACGAGGACTACGTCGCGAACAACTACACAATTCCGGGCACGGAGGCCGCGTTCGGCACGGGTGCTAATGCCCCTTTTGATAACTGGTCCAATAACGTTATGGTCTGGGATACCACCAGCCGCGACGCGCAGAGCTGCACCAACACGGACTGGGTTATGCGCTCGCCGTTTGGCAAATACCTCGCAGGCAATACATTAATCTATCATTGTCCCGCGGACAATTTCCTGAGTGATGCGCAAATTAAGGCTCATTGGACGAAGCGGATGCGCAGCATGTCGATGAACTCCAATTGGGGCCGGAGCGACCCAAGCGAGAAAAAGGGCGGTATCCCAACC
>DASYTB010000047.1:0-2948 GCA_036002705.1 Verrucomicrobiia bacterium | reverse complement strand
GGGCGAGCCAGGCGACGACAAGATTCGCTCCACGATTTCGGTCGCCAACGGCCAACTGTTCATTCGCACCAACAAAAAGCTCTTCTGCATAGGGAAAGAAAGCGGCGTGGCGGCAAAGTGAACATCAGATCTCAGGGGTAGGAAGGAATCTCTTAATGTTACGCGACATAGAATTGAGACTCCTGATGTCATCTCCTACGGGGAAGGAATGCCCGCTCCGCTGTCATTAAAGGACATCGAAGCCGCTGCGGAGCGGATTTCCGGCGCCATTGTCTACACGCCGTGTCCGGTTTCCTTCCCGCTGTCCGAAGCCACGGGCATGCGGATTCTCTGCAAGATGGAGAATCTGCAGCGGACCGGCAGCTTTAAGGAAAGGGGTGCGTGTAATGCTCTGCTTCTGCTCGAGCCCGAGCAGCGCAAACGCGGCATAATCGCCGCGTCCGCTGGAAATCACGCGCTCGGGCTTTCTTATCACGGCCAACTGCTCGGCATTCCGGTGACAGTCGTGATGCCTAGGTTCGCGCCACTCACGAAGATTTCCAATTGCCAGCGGTTCGGCGCGAAAGTCGTTTTGGAAGGTTCCAGCCTTTCTGAAGGCCGCGTGCACGCCGACCAACTCGCCGCGAAAGAAGGGCTCACCTATATCAATGGCTACGATGACCTGCCGATTATTGCCGGCCAGGGCACAATGGGCCTCGAAATAGCCGCCCAGGTACCGGATCTCGACGCGATTATTATTCCTGTGGGCGGGGCGGGACTGCTCGCCGGAGTTTCGCTTGCTCTAAAGAGCATCAAGCCGAACGTCGTTATCATCGGCGTGGAACCGTTCCGGGCCGCCAGCTATAGCGCGGCTCTTCGCGCGGGGCGCCCGGTTCCGGTGGAAATGAAACCGACTCTGGCGGACGGTCTCGCGGTCGCGCAAGTCGGCGCGACCGCGTTCCAGATCTCGAAGCCATTTCTCGACCGCATGCTGCTGGTCGATGAACGGGCTGTGGCCGTGGCCATTCTTCGCCTGCTGGAACTCGAAAAATCGCTGGTCGAAGGCGCGGGCGCCGCGGGTGTTGCGGCCTGCCTCCAAGGCCTGGCCCCGGAACTCAGGGGCAAAAAAGTCGTGCTCCCGCTCTGCGGCGGCAATATCGACATTTCCACGCTGGGCCGCGTTCTCGAACGTGGCCTGACGCATGACGGCCGCCTCTCTCGCGTGACCGCCGCGATCAGCGACCGCCCCGGTGGCCTCGCCCGCTTCGCTGCCGTTCTCGCCGAGGAAGGCGCGAGCATTCTCGAAATCAATCACGACCGCGCCTTCGCCAGCGACGATATTACGATCGTGACGGTCCATTGCATCATTGAAACGCGCGATGAATCGCACATCACCGCCATCCGCCAGCGTCTCGAAGCTGAAGGCTTCGTCCCTCCGGAAAAAATCGAACGTTCCCGGCTTGGCTAAGCTGGAACGATGTAAGATGATTTTTGGGTAGGACGGCCGTCTCGGTCGTTCAGCCCGCCGCCTCGCCGGGCGTTCGGTCAAGGATTTGCGTTCACCAGATAGTGAGCGAGCCGCCGACGGTTCGAGCGGGCGAAGCGCCCGCTCGCGACAGCCGAGGCGGCTGTCCTACTCAATTCCGATTGCATACTTACGTTATGGCCAAGCTGGTTAGGGTTGCCGGTTTTCTGAAGTGATTTTCGGGCTGAATCCCGTGCTAAAATCGCTGGCGTTCACCGCGCGGAGAGTACACCTTGTTCCTTCCGCCCCGGAGTGGGGCGTGTAAAAAGCAAGGAGCAGGGGAGATGCATGAAACTTCGAGGCGTGCCGCACTGAACGCCACGGGCTGCTCCGATTTGTCAAGCTAAATATGATGACTTTGAACGAGATCATTGGCTTTGTGTCGCCGGAATTGGCCAATGAGATTTTGGATGACGTGTTTGCCAGCGATAAGGCGCTCTACAAAAGCATTAGCGCCGAGGTTGCCACAGCCTTGCGCCTGAGGCCGGTATTTTTTGAGCAAAAGCCGCGCAATGAACGGAACAAGATCATTCTCGACATGCTCACGCGCCCGCGGATGCAGACCACCGCGGCCACACTGCTGCGGGGCTGGCTCGTGAAAACCGAAGCGCCGATGTTGAGCGATTTTCTCGATACGCTGGAGATTAAGCACATCAACGCAGTCGTGGAGGATTTCCCGGAAACCGTGGACGAAACCAAGCTCAATCAGGCCGTGGATAAGCTGCTGGAGAAATATCCGCACGAGAAAGTCCTGGTCTATTTGAATTCATTCAGCGCGATGAATGATTCCCCATGGGAAAGTCTGAGCAAGCGCCTTCACGACGATAAGCGGCTGCAGCTGGTGTAGAAAGTTGCCCCGGTTTCGTGACGTGTTCAAGCGACGAATTGACCGGGTGAGCTTTATTGCTGATGTTATGGCGCATCACGGGACAACTTCGCAATGTCCCGTCTGAGGTATGTTTATGTTGATTCGATTTTCGGATAAAAAGACAGAGGACTTGGCGCTGGGTAAGCTAATTCCACGCTTCTCTGGAAAAAGCTGGGCTTCCGGTGAAGCGGCCGTCCCTTCGGAAGCTTTGTCATTCCTCGCCGAGCAAGGAATTGCTTTTACTGTCATTGGTCCCGCTCTTTGTGAGCTCCTTACGCCGCTACGAAATTCTTCTGCCGTTGCGGTTTAATGACGGGAGCTCCGTCCTGAGGAACTCCTAAATCAGACATTTAAGGAGTTGCGGGATCATTTCGGAAGCGCCTCGTGGGAAACGCAGGTGCTTCGCGGTGGCTGGCAACATCAAGGCGTAGTTTTTGAGGACAACCTCACGCGGTTTCTCGCCGATGTTCCTGATTTGCCAAGGCACCGGAAATTCTTCAAAGACTACAAGGGCCGCCTCAAGAAGCGATTTAAGCAGTTGGACATTTGGATTTCATCTCATCCGGTTGACATTAT
>DASYTB010000046.1:0-1846 GCA_036002705.1 Verrucomicrobiia bacterium | reverse complement strand
GTCCGACCGGCAACGGTCTTTTGATCGCGAGAAATTTCGGCGCCTGCTCGCCGACCACGATGTGAAGAAAAGTGATGGCGGAGAATCCCACGACTATTGCGATGCGGTGCTTCGCTTCAACCGACGTGATATGCATCCAATCCATCACGGGCTGCAGCATCGCCTGGAAAACGGGTTCGCCCACCCAGCCGAGCGCAAGGCTCGCGAGCGTGATTCCAAGCTGGCACGCGGACAGCGCGGGATCGGGATTTTTGATGATGGAGCGCGCGATTATCGCCCGCCGCTTCCCCTGGTTGATCATCGGCTGAAGCTGCGTGTCGCGGACTTTGACGATGGAAAATTCCGCCGCGACAAAAAAGCCGTTCAAAAAAACGAGCAGCGCCACGACCAGCAGATTCAGAGCGATTTCAACCCCGTTGCTCATCCCGAAATTTTGGAGTGCAGTGACTCGCCGCTTTTCAAGTCGCGTGGAAGCCCTTTGATCTCAATTTCGTCCAGCGGCGCCGATAAGCCCAAAGGCGTTTCCGGGCGCCCCACCACCCACCTCGGTAAAGCGTCCTCAATCCGCCGCACTCCAAAACGGACGCTCACAGCTTCACCTCCCCAAAGATCACTTTCAGAATGTCCACGAGTGTAATCAGGCCAATCTCCCGGCCGTCGCGCGAGAGCACAACCGCCATCCGCAGCCCCGCTCTTTGGAGCCGCCGCAGGGCGTCATAAATTCGCATATCTTCATCGATATACATTGGACGCGAAAGATGATCGCCCACCGAATCACTGTCAGGAACGTTCGCTTGGTAGAGCACGCGCTTCAGTTCTAAAAACCCCGCGACCTTTCGCTCCCGGCCGGAACCGCCCCACGCCGGCAGCATGTTCTGCGCGCTGGAGCGAAAACGAACGAGAGCGTCTTTCAATCGGTCCGTGGTCTCGAGATGGGGCAGGCGCGTGAACGGAATAGCCGTCTGGCGGACCGTGATATTGTGCAGGTCAAAAACCCGGTTGATCATCCCGCGCTCCTCGCTCGTCAACACCTCGGCGGTATCCTGCATCAGCAGGCGCAGTTCGTTGCGATTGCTGAAAACGTGCCCTTTGTAAGTGCGCCCGCCGGTCCAGCGCAGCAGCAGGTTGGTCACGCCTTCGATCAGCGCCAGAATCGGCGAAAGGACGAAATGCAACAGCCGAAATGGCGCCGAGAGAACCAGGCACAATCTGTTCGGAAATTTCCGAAAAAGTGTTTTCGGGAATAAATCGCAAAAAGCATAAAAAACGAAGGTGGCCCCAAAGAACGACACCCAAAAAAGGAGGCCGTGCCCCGGTAGTTCGCGAATCAGTGCCACGCCGATGATCCACATCGCCCCAAACAGAGCGATGGTATTTCCAACCAGAATCGTCCAAAGAAAGTTCTCCGTGTTTTGCAAGTAGGCATAGAGCCGGGCGGCCCGCGGTTGCCCCGCTCGCATTTGCTGCGCGATGCGCCAGCGTCCGAGCGTAAAAATGCCCGCCTCCATTCCCGCGCAAATAAACGATGTTGCCAGGCAGATCGGCAGAACGATGAAAAGGAGCATTCCCATGCTATCGCTTTACCACCTCGACCTCCAATTGCCGCACCCGTCGGTCCTCGACCTCCTTCGCGGTCAGGCGGAGCCCTTGAATCACGATCCATTCGCCTGCGGTTGGCACATACTCCATCCGCTGCACGAAAAGGCCACTCATCGTATCCACGTCATCCGCTTCCTTCAGGGCCGGGAACTCGCGTCGAAATTCATCGACCGTGCAAACCCCGCTCACGCGCCTTTTCCCGGGGCCAATCCGTTCGACCACCTTGCCGGCGGTTTCTTTGCGCTGA
>DASYTB010000045.1:0-2274 GCA_036002705.1 Verrucomicrobiia bacterium | reverse complement strand
CAGGTGCGCGGCCAAACAGTTGGCATTGCCGGCTATGGCGAAGGCGGCCTGATCGGCTTTTACGCGTCAGCGCTTGCACCCACGGTTCGAGCGACGCTCGTCAGCGGTTATTTCGGCCCGCGAGAACGACTCTGGGAGGAGCCGATCTACCGGAACGTCTTCAACCTCGTGCGGGAGTTTGGTGACGCGGAAATCGCGAGCATGATCGCGCCGCGTTCCCTCATTATCGAATACAGCGAAACGCCCCAGATCAGCGGTCCACCCAAGCCCCACGATGGCCGCACCGGTGCTGCGCCGGGCCGCATCTGGACCCCAGAACGCCACGAGGTCGAACAGGAATTCAATCGAGCGCGCGAATTTTTTCCCGCGAATTTCAAAACGGACTTCCGCTTCGTTTCCGGCAACGGAGGGACCACAGTTCTGCCCGGTTCAGATCAGGCCCTCGGCTATTTCGCGGAAGCCCTCGGCGAGAGTTTTGAACCGGCCACAGCACCTAAAGCGCCCGAAGCGCCGCCCGAACTCCGTTTGCCGGTCGATATTCAGGAGCGGCAAAAGCAGCAGGTCAAAGAATTGGTGGACCATATTCAGCATGAACTCGTCGTCTGCGAACGGTACCGCAACGAACACTTCTGGAAGCCGCTGGCCAATCTGAACGCAAGCCAATGGGCGGAAAAACGGCAATCCATTCACGATAAGTTCTGGGATGAGGTCCTCGGCGGATTTGCCTCACCGCAAACGGACATGAATCCGCGCAGCCGCCTCATTTATGATGCGCCGAAATACACCGGCTACGAAGTCGCGCTCGATGTCTGGCCGGATGTTTTCGCCTGGGGAATCCTGCTTGTCCCGAAAGATTTGAAACCCGGCGAAAAACGCCCAGTCGTCGTTTGTCAGCATGGCCTGGAGGGCGTTCCGAAGGACACCATCGAAGGACCGGGCTCAAACGGTTACGGTCCTTACAAAGCATTTACCGCACGCCTGGCCGAGCAAGGCTTCATCACGTTCGCGCCGCACAACCCGTATCGCGGCCAGGACAAATTCCGAGTCTTGCAGCGAAAATCGAATCCGCTCGGCCGCACGCTTTTTTCCACGATCATTGGCCAGCACGAGCAAATTCTGAACTGGCTGCAAGCACTTCCTTTTGTTGATCCGCAGCGCATCGGCTTTTACGGACTTTCCTATGGCGGCAAAAGCGCCATGCGGATTCCCTCCGTCCTCGATCGCTACGCCCTTTCGATCTGTTCGGCGGACTTCAATGACTGGGTGAAGAAATGCGCCACCGTCGATTCGGCCTACAGCTACATCTTCGGAGGCGAGTATGACATGCCCGAGTGGGACCTTGGCCATCGCTTCAATTACTCCGAAATGGCGGCCCTCGTTGCCCCGCGGCCCTTCATGGTGGAGCGCGGCCACGGTGATGGAGTCGCGCCCGATGAATGGGTCGCTTACGAATTCGCCAAGGTCCAGCGCTTCTACGATCAACTCGGGATCGGCGACCGCACTCAGATCGAATTCTTCAACGGCCCGCACACCATCAATGGAAAAGGCACTTTCGAGTTTCTCCACCAACATTTAAGATGGCCGAATTGAGAATTGCCTTCGCGGGCTGTTATTGAGCCGCGCTGCGAGCGGACCGGGCAGGTTAGAAAAAGATTTGCGTAGCGCCGAGCGAACTCACAAAATTTGCTAATGTCTAAAGTGTCGATGGCTTTTATCCCGCGGCTTTTTTTAGCAGTTCTATGTTCACTCGCGGCTCCAGGCAATTTTTCGGCGCAGCTAGTCAGAACGCAGGCTTCGCCCGGCCAACAATTTAGTCTGGCGTTCGGCACGGTCGTAACGAACGGAGTGCCCGGTCCAGGCGCTGGCGTGCTCAGCGAAGCATTGGAGCAGGATCATTATACTTTCACCGCGACTGCCGGTGAGACGCTCTTCTTTCACGACCGGGGAGCAGATCCTAATATTGATTGGGCGCTATTCGATTCGAATAATCAGCAAATCTTTCGCGATCGGTTGGACGGCTTTTTTTCCGGACGGGTCACATTTCAGAATTCTGGAACGTACGAAGTGCGGGTCTTCAGCGCGGGCGACGGGACCGCGACCGGAAGGTACTCCTTTGAGGTGCACGATCCTCAAGATCAGGTTTTCAACCTGGCTCTGGGTTTGATCGTAACAAACAATGTTCCGGGGGCTGGAGCAGGCCGTTTGGACATTCCTGGGCAAATTGATTCCTATCGTTTCAGCGCGACGGCCGGGCAGACGCTGTTTTTTCATGAT
>DASYTB010000044.1:0-5309 GCA_036002705.1 Verrucomicrobiia bacterium | reverse complement strand
GGCGGCGGCCCCAACGGCCAGGCGGGCGCGGTCCGCCATGGGATTGCTCGGGCCTTGCTCGAAGCGGATGCGAACTTGCGTCCGACGCTCAAATCACTGGGCCTGCTCACACGCGATCCACGGATGAAGGAACGGAAGAAGTACGGCCAACCCGGCGCCCGGAAACGCTTCCAGTTCAGCAAACGCTAAACCAGGCATTTCTTTTTTCGCCCCGCTGGTTAGCGCTAGCGGGGCTTTTTGTTTTGGGAACTAGTCCGTGAGCCAATGAAAACTGAAGTCCAAAACGAGCAGGAAACGATCCGAGAGGCAATTTCCGTTCTCCTCGAGCGTATGCCGCCGTCGAAGGTAGCTCGGGTGCTTGCCTTTTGGCGAGTAGGCCGCGGTGATTATCTCGCTATTAAGGACAAGCTATTTGAGGGTGAAACGGAGATAGTCCTTATGGGAAAATTCTAGGGCGCCGGCACCGGCAAAAAAAGGTGAGAACTGCCATCAAAGTTGCCATCGTCGGAGCCAGTGGCTACGCCGGCGAAGAACTCGTGCGCCTGCTGTTGGGCCATCCGCAGGCGGACCTGGTGGCGGTTACTTCGCGTCAATACGCCGGCCAAAGTCTCGCGCAGATCTTTCCGAGGTTTTCGCATTATCCGAAGGCGAAGGATCTGCGCTTTACCGATCCCAATTCAGAGTCGCTCGCAAAAGAGGCCGAAACAGTGTTTCTCGCGCTGCCGCATGGCGTCGCGGCCGATTACGCGAAGCCGCTGCTGCAATTGGGCGCGTGGGTGATCGACTTGAGCGCTGACTTTCGTTTGAAGGATGCTGCTGTTTACAAGGAGTTTTACGGACACGAACATCCCGCGCCGGAGCTCCTTGCCCGATCTGTTTACGGCTTGCCGGAAATTTATCGGGAGAAAATTCGGAACTCGCATTTTATCGCGTGTCCCGGGTGTTATCCGACCAGCATTTTGCTGCCGACGTTGCCACTGCTCCACGCAAAAGTGATTGAGGCGAACAGTATTATTGCGGACTCGTTGAGCGGGGTGACGGGAGCCGGGCGCAAAGTGGAAGCGGATTATCTGTTTGCGGAATGCAACGAAAGTTTGCGGCCTTATGGGATTCCGAAACATCGGCATCTATCCGAACTGGAACAGGAACTTTCGCTTGCGGCTGGCAAATCGGTCGTGATGCAGTTCACCCCACACCTGGTCCCGGTGAATCGAGGGATTCTTACAACTCTTTATTTGCAACCCGTGTTACAGGATACATCCGGATTGGACCAAAACATTGCCGAAGTTTATCAATCGGCGTACGCCAATGAGCCATTCGTTCGGTTGCTCCAAGGGAAAGCGCTGCCGGACACGAAGAATGTCGTCGGGACAAATTTTATCGAGATTGGATGGCGGGTCGATCCCCGCACGGGACGGCTCATCGTAATGAGCGCGGAGGACAATATCGTGAAAGGCACCAGTGGCCAGGCAATTCAGTGTTTCAATATCATGAATGGATTTCCGGAGATGGCGGGATTGATTTAGAAGATCACATCTAGCGAGGTTTCCAAACCTGCTGTATCGCCGATTTCCAATTGGCAGCGCCGCGTAATCGGAATGCGCGCAGGTTGGAAACTTGCGATACACACAGAAATGAAAAATGGGTTCAAAATAATCGACGGGTCGGTGACAGCGCCAAAAGGCTTTTTGGCGGCGGGTGTGTTTTGCGATATCAAGCGGCTCGGTACCGGCAAGGGATCGCAGAAAGGGCAGAAGCGCGACCTGGCTTTGATCGTATCCAAAGTGCCCGCGGCCGTAGCGGGAATGTACACCACGAACCAGATTTGCGCGGCGCCGGTGAAGGTGAGTGCGGAACGCACGGCCAACCCCATGGCGCAGGCCATTGTGGTGAATTCGGGCAATGCCAACGCCTGCACCGGGAAACGCGGTTTTCGTGACGCGCGCCGCATGACGGCGATTGCGGGAGGCGAACTCGGGATCACGCCGTCGGACGTGCTGGTTTGTTCCACGGGTCGAATTGGTCTCCCGATGCCAATGGGCAATGTGAAGAACGGGATCTTAATGGCAGCGCATGCTTTAAGCGACTCGCGCGAAGCGGCAGCGAACGTCGCGGAAGCCATCATGACCAGCGATACGCGTCCCAAGGAAATCGCGGTGGAGTTCACCGTTGGAGGAAAGACAGTTCGCATCGGCGGCGTTTGCAAAGGCGCGGGAATGATTCAACCCGGAATGAGCCCGACGGGGGCGCGACCGGCGTCCGCGTTACACGCCACAATGCTCGGCTTCATCACAACGGATGTCGCGATTGATCCCAAGGAGTTGAAGCGCAGCCTGGAGATTGCGGTCGCGCAGAGCTTCAACCGAATCACCGTGGATGGCGATATGAGCACGAACGACACGGTGCTCGCGCTGGCGAATGGCCAAGCCGGGAATAAGCCGATCAATCGTACCAACCGCAATGACATGAAGCGCTTTCAGGAGGCACTGGATTTTGTTTGCCTTGAGTTGGCCAAAAAAATCGTCCGCGACGGCGAAGGTATTTCCCGCTTCGTGACTGTGCGCGTGCATGGCGCGAAAACATCGAGCGACGCCGAAGATGCCGCTCGCTCGGTGGCGAATAGCTCCCTCGTGAAAACCAGTTGGTGCGGCGGCGATCCTAATTGGGGCCGAATTCTGGACGCGCTCGGCTATTCGCGCGCCATAATCATCGAGGAAAAGATCGATGTCGGCTACAGCCGTCCCGGTGAAAAGATGGTGACTTATGCGGTGAAGCGTGGCCAGCCGACAAAAATCCCGTTCGCCACGCTGGTGAAGCTCGTGGCGGAAAAGGAATTCGACCTGCACATCTCGCTTAATCTTGGAAGCGGGCACGCGGTCGTTTACACCTGCGATTTGACGGAGAACTATGTGGATTTCAACAAAGGGGATGTGACCGATCCGTCCTCGTTGGGAGGCTAAATGAGATTACATCCAACCGCATTTGGAGTGCGGCGCCAGGCGCCGCTTTCGGTTTTTAGCACTTTTGTTTGCGCCAACCTGCTCCACAACCTTGAAGCGCAATCCAAAGCGGCGCAGCGCGCCGCACTCCAAAAATGCAAGAGTTGATCTCCAAAGCCGGAACGTTGCTCGAAGCGCTGCCTTACATCCAGCGGTTTCGCAGCCAAACGTTCGTCGTCAAGTATGGGGGCAGCTTTATGGATTCGCCGGATCCGGCAGTCCGCAACGGAGTGGCTCGCGACATTGTTTTTCTCGAAGCGGTTGGCATCAACCCAGTCGTGGTGCATGGTGGCGGCAAGGCCATCACGCGCGCGATGGAAGCGGCCGGATTAAAGGCCAGTTTTATTCAAGGTCAGCGTGTCACCGACAAAGCGGCCATGAACGTCGTGGAGCAGGTCCTGTCAAAGGAGATCAATCCTGAGATTGTCCGCACTATCAACTCGCTCGGAGGGAAAGCCAAAGGGTTTTCCGGGACCGAGATTTTCACCTGCCGAAAGCTGCAGATGAAACAGGGATTGGACCTTGGTTATGTCGGCGAGGTCTTTGCGACGATTACTGATCCCTTGCGCGAATGCATTCGTCGCAGCGTCACTCCCGTGATCAGCCCGGCCGCGCGCGGTGAGGATGGAAAGATTTACAATTGCAATGCCGACGTTTCAGCCGCGCAGACGGCGATTGCCTTGAAAGCTAAGCGCCTGATTTTTATGAGCGATGTCCCCGGACTGATGCGCGACCCGAAAGACCCGAGCACGGTGATCTCCACATTAGAGATCAGCGAAGTGGATGGACTGAAAAAGGAAGGGATCATTGAGAAAGGAATGATCCCGAAGGTCGAGAGCGCGGTCGCCGCGATTAAGGCCGGCGTGGACAAGGTGTCATTTGTCGATGGACGGGTGGAGCACGCGCTGCTCCTGGAGATATTCACCGACGCGGGCGTCGGAACCGAGGTGGTATTGTGATCAACCGAATTGAGAACGATGAATTGGGTAGGACAGCCGCCTCGGCTGTTCCGACCGGCGCCTCGCCGGTCGGCCGTAGGTGGGTTTTGAATTTGGCGAACATAGCATTTCCCCGTGCTTTTCTCTCAGCGGGCGGGGCGACCGCTGAGGACAGGCGAGGCGCCTGTCCTACCCGTCCGTTCCGAATCAGGCCATGAAAGAACTCTCTCCACCGCCACCAATACTACAGAATCAGGCGCAGCGCGTTCACGAGCTGTTCCAGAAAAATGTCATTCCGTCCTACGGGCGCTTTGATCTGGTGCTTGATCACGGCGCGGGAAGTTATCTTTGGGACATCCATGGGCGGAAGTATCTCGACCTTGCTTCGGGCATTGCCGTCTGCTCGCTCGGGC
This sequence comes from Verrucomicrobiia bacterium, assembly GCA_036002705.1. GTDB lineage: Bacteria > Verrucomicrobiota > Verrucomicrobiia > Limisphaerales > SXQI01 > DASVNK01. The sequence goes on along the minus strand of DASYTB010000044.1, from coordinate 959 downwards.
ACGCGAGCCCGGATATAACGCAGGCGCTCAACGAACAATCGCAAAAACTGGTTCATGTTTCGAACCTTTATTACACCGAGCCGCAGGGTCGCATGGCTCGGGAGATTGTGAATCTCACCGGGCCGGGAAAAGTTTTTTTCTGCAACAGTGGCGCGGAAGCCAATGAAGGGCTTTACAAGATCGCCCGCAAGTTCGGCCATGACGAAGGCCGATTTGAGATCATCACCGCATGGAACTCCTTTCACGGTCGAACGCTGGCGAACATCGCCGCGACAGGCCAGGAAAAGGTGAAGAAGGGGTTCGGACCAGCCGTGACTGGTTTTCGCCACGTTCCCTACAATGATCTGGAAGCCGTTCGTCAGGCGATTTCGCCCGCGACCGTTGCCGTCCTTATCGAAAGCATTCAAGGCGAAAGCGGCATCATGCCCGCACGAGTCGATTACCTGCTCGGTTTGCGCCAGCTTTGCGATGAGAAAAAACTTCTCCTGCTCTGTGACGAGGTTCAAGGGGGGTTCTTCCGCACCGGCAAATTCACTAGCTATCAGCGTTTGCTCGAAAACACCGCGGAGGCGAAAGATTTTTTGCCCGACGGAGTTTCTTTCGCCAAATCAATCGCGGGTGGATTTCCTCTCGGCGCGTTTTGGGTCCGCGCGCCGTTTGCTGATTTGCTCGGGCCGGGAACCCACGCGTCCACATACGGCGGCTCGCCCTTGGGCTGCGCCGTCGCTCTCAAGGTTCTTGAAGTCGTCCGCCGGGACCGTCTTGACGAAAACGCTCGAAAAATGGGCGACTACCTGGTCGAGAAGCTTCGAAACCTCGTCAAAACATATCCTGGCGTCCTCAGAGAGGTCCGCGGTGTTGGCTTATTGATTGGCATTGAGCTGACAGAAAACATTGCCGCTTTCAGCAAGAGCACCCAAACACATGCCGCGCAATTCGTCAACGCGTTGCACGAGGCT
>DASYTB010000043.1:0-3552 GCA_036002705.1 Verrucomicrobiia bacterium | reverse complement strand
TGTGAGCGGCGATTACGCGGGAGTAGGGGGACCAAACATCACGCCTCCGGCGCAAAATTGGATTCAGGCTTGCGTTGCCGGCGCGCCCGGCGGACCGAACCATGTTCTGCTTACCGATACAGTCGCCGAGCATATTCCGGGTTGTAACATGGCTTTTTATCGCTGGGCCTTCGATACCGTAGGCGGCTTCGATATCGAATATCGGAAGGCGGGCGACGATGTGGATTTCTGCTGGCGACTGCAACAGGAAGGCCACGTCATCTCCTTCAGTCCGACTGCAATCGTTTGGCATCACCGCCGCTTTACCCTCGGCGCTTTTCGCAAACAACAAGCCGGCTACGGCGAAGCCGAGTCGATGTTGCGCTTCAAGCACCTCATCTTCTTCGGACCCACCGGCACCGCGAAATGGCGCGGCCAAATCTACGGCTCACCGCGCTTCAGTTGGTTCATCAACCGCCCAATCATTTACCACGGCATCTTTGGTGAAGGTTTTTTTCAATCGATTTATCCCACGCCCCAATCAGAAATCGCCAATTACGTCAGCAGCATCGAATGGTTTGCCCTAACGATCTTTCTTTTTGGTCTGGGAATTTTTCTGCCCGTCCTGCGCATCGTCCCTTACCTGATGCTGGGCGGCACTCTGTGTGTCGCGCTCTCCTACATGCTGCGGGCCCGCATCGAGCCGCGTTTCGACACCGCTGCGGCACGCCTTCTGGTCATGTTTCTCGCCTTCGCCCAACCACTCGTTAGGGGCTGGAACCGCTATTTCACCTGGCTCGAATTCAAACGCACTCCGCGCGGCGTTATTCGAACTCACGAAAAAATGCCGCAGACCAAACCCGGCACTGGCAACCTGCGCCGGCGAAACTACTGGAGCGAAACCGGGGTGGAACGAAACGCGCTCCTCCGATCGATCTTCGATTTGTTGGAGGAAGAGGGTTGGAGTTATTCAGCCGATACGGGTTGGAAGGAATGGGATATTCAAATCTACGGCAATTTTTTCTGGAGCGTCATCCTGCAGACCGTGACCGAATATCACGGCGGTCCGAAGTGCCTGACGAGAGTGCGCCTGCGCTACCGCTTCGTTACCACCACCGTAATCATTAACCTCCTCTTCCTCGCCATGCTGATTTACCGGGACCTGAACAACGCCGGACTCGATTGGCGAATTCTTCTTCCTTATAGCCTCTTTCTCGTCTTGCTGGTGACTCGTGCACGACGCTTGAAACGACGTGTCGCCGAAATCGTCGACGTGGCGGCCAGTCGCATTGGTCTGGAGCGAATCCGCAAAAGGCCGAGGCCGGAGTGATCGCGGATCTGTTGTCGTTGATCGCACCCAATGCCTAACGAGCGAGACGCGGTCGTTTCTGACCAAGCCAAACCGGTGCGAAGGTGGAGGCTGCGCCTCTTCGCCGCACTCGCGGCCGAGGCCGCGCTTCTCGCTCTCCTTTGGCGGTTCGACGATTGGCGTTATGCCGAGATGCCGGTCAAGTTCGTCGAGACCGCGATTATCTGCGGGATCGCATTTTTCGCCGCTGCCTCCTCCTTTCAGAAGTTCGCAAGCGCCCGAACAACGAAAATCGTCTTCTGGGGCGCGGCGATCCTGTTTCGGCTCATTGTGCTTCCGCTTCAGCCCACTGACGATCTCTGGCGTTATCAATGGGAAGGGAAAGTTCAGAATGCCGGTTTCAATCCCTACGTCGTCCCGCCTAACGATGAAAGATTGGTCGCGATGCGCGGACAGTATCCTGATTGGAATCGGATCAATCATCGCGATTTTAGCGCCATCTATCCGCCAGGAACGGAGTTGCTTTTCGCAGCCCTCAGCCGCTGCGGCGCCACCCCCGTGGCCTACAAGCTTCTTTTCGCCGCGGTCGATCTCGGTACGATCGCGCTCCTCCTGGCACTCATCGGCGGCCCCTCGCGTTACGCCGACGCCGCCTGGTACGCCTGGAATCCATTGGTGATCTACAGCTTCGCTGGCGCGGGCCACTTCGATAGTTTGATGATCGCTTCGATGCTCGCCGGCATTCTCTTTGTCGCTCGTTGCGAGAGCGCGGCGAAGAATCCTGAAAAGTGGCGCTACGCGCTTCTCGCGGCGACGGCTCTTGGTCTCGCAATTTCTTTTAAATTGGTTCCCCTGCTCCTTCTGCCCGTTTGCCTCTTTGCTCTTGGACGTCGGGCCATTGCCCTTGTCTTTAGCCTAACAATTCCGTTTCTCCTTAGCCTGCCTTTTGGTTTCCCGCGGGTGCCGATTTGGCAATCGTTAGGGCAATTCGCCTACGTTGCACGCGTCAACGACATGTTTTGGTGGCTGGTCGAGGAGACCTTTTGGCCGAATCCCCACCAGAAAAATTACCACTACAACGTCATCATCATTGCCGCGGTCGTCGTGGTTTCCCTCCTCTTTCTTCGTAACTGGCGGCGCGGCACCCTTTGGGTCATGGGCACGGCGCTGATTCTCAGCCCTGTGCTCCACGCCTGGTATTGTACCTGGATTCTTCCCTTGGCTGCCTGGCGCCGCGTCGAAGGATGGCAAGTTCTTTCGGTCACAATCTTCGCCTACTATCTTTTCTGGAACGAACACCTTTTTGCTCTCCCGTGGCATTCGGAACCGTGGCTGCGCGGTTTCATCCTCATTCCGCCCATCGTGGCCGCGCTCTTCGAGCTGCGGCGCAGATTGGCTCCCGCACAATCATAGCCGCTACGGCGCGTTCATCTGCGCGCGGAAATCCGTCGGAATCGGTGCTTCGAAAAGCAGACGCTGGTGCGTGCGCGGATGTACAAAACCGAGTTTCCAAGCATGCAACATCTGGCGCGGGGCGTTGTCCTTCTTTCCGTAAAGCGCATCACCGACGACAGGATGGCCGAGATGGAAAAGGTGAACTCGGATCTGATGCGTTCGGCCGCTATGGAGCACGCACTCGACCAGGTTGATCCTGCCTAACGACTTCAGAACGCGATAATCGGTTTGCGCGGACCGGCCGCGAGGGTCGACGCGCATTTTCTTTCGTTGGACAGGATGTCGGCCAACCGCCAGATCGATCTTGCCACTGAGTCGCTTCAAAGTTCCTCTCACCAGAGCGAGATAAATCTTCGTCACTTCACGCCCGGCAAACTGCCGGGCGAGCGCGTGGTGCGCCGCGTCGTTTTTCGCGACGACAAGACAGCCGCTCGTGTCCTTATCAAGGCGATGCACGATGCCGGGGCGCTGTTTGCCGCCGATTACCGAGAGATTGCGACAATGATGAAGGAGCGCGTTCACCAGCGTATGCTCCTGATTGCCCGCGCCCGGGTGCACCACCAGCCCCGGCGGCTTGTCGAGGACCAGCAGGTCTTCATCCTCGAAAAGGATGGCGAGCGGAATTTCCTCCGGCTGAGTTGCAATCTCGACCGGCGCCGGCTCAGTTAGCCTAACGAGATCACCCGGCCGGACCATTTCACGTGGGCGAACTGGACGGCCACCCAACTCTACCTCGCCGGCACGAATGAGCGCTTGCAGCCGCGCGCGAGAGAATTGTGGAAGCACCGCGGCAAGATAGCGATCGAGAC
>DASYTB010000042.1:0-7901 GCA_036002705.1 Verrucomicrobiia bacterium | reverse complement strand
AATCCGCTATTGTCGCCGCGCTGCTCTCCATGTTCGGTATCCTGGTTTACGTGGCCATGCGCTACGAGTTCTCGTTCGCGCTCGGCGCGATTATCGCCATCATTCACGACATCTTGATGACTTTCGGCATCTTCTTCATTTCCGGACGCCAGCTCAGCGCCCCGATCGTCGCGGCGATCCTTACCATCATCGGCTTCTCGATCAACGATACCATTGTGATCTTCGATCGTATCCGGGAGGATTTGAAACTCGGGATTCGCGGCTCGTTCAAGGATCTGATGAACCGCGCGTTGAATCAGACCCTGAGCCGAACGATCATCACCTCGGGCACGGTGTTTTTGGCGACCATGTCGCTCTACCTCTTCGGTGGCGGTGTCATCAACGATTTCGCGTTCACCTTCCTCGTCGGCATTATCACCGGCACTTACTCCAGCATCTACATCGCGAGCGCGTTTGTCCTCTGGTGGCATCACGGTGAACGGCCAAAGACCGCTTCTCAGGTCATCACCGAGGCTCCGTCCGTGGAGCGAGGTGGCACCGGCGCGGGATTGAAGCCCGCGCGGGCGTAACCCAAAACGGGGGATGCTCGGCGAGATTGTCACGTCGGGATGGGACTGGTCGCTGTTCATCATAGCGGTCATCTTTTTTCTCGCCGTTGATCTCGGGGTCTTCCATCGCAAGGCCCACGTTGTTGGATTCGCGGAGGCGCTCGGTTGGAGTGTTTTGTGGTGCGCCTTCGCTATCACCTTCGGGCTCTTCATCGCGCCCGAAATGGCCGAAAATTGGGGCCGGGTCGAGCGTGACGAATTCATCACCGGTTACATCATCGAGCTTTCCCTCTCGATGGATAACGTTTTTGTTATCGCGCTGATTTTCAGCTATTTTTCCGTCCCGCTCAAATACCAGCACCGCGTCCTTTTCTGGGGAATTCTCGGTGCGCTCATCATGCGCGGTGCGATGATTGGCCTGGGCACCGCCCTCATCAAGCGCTTCGAATTCGTTCTCTACGTCCTCGGCGCATTCCTCGTCTTCACCGGGTTGAAAATGGTCATCTCTGCCTCCGGCGACGACCAGATCGAGCCAGAGAAAAACATCTTCATCCGGCTGACCCGCCGGTTTTTCCCCATCGTCAATGACTTCGAAGGCGCGAAGTTCCTGGTCCGCCGGGACCGTCGCTGGTTCCTCACACCACTCGCCCTGGTCCTGGTCATGGTTGAAACCACCGACCTGATTTTCGCCATCGATTCGATCCCCGCCATCTTTGGCGTTACAACGAACCCGTTTATCGTTTTCACCTCGAACGTCTTCGCGATTCTCGGATTGCGCTCCCTCTATTTCGTCCTCGCCGGCGCCATCGAGTTCTTCCGCTTCCTCAAAGTCGGCCTCTCCATCGTCCTCTGCTTCATCGGCGCCAAAATGCTCATCGCCCCCTGGCACCACATCTCCACCAGCCTCTCCCTCCTCATCGTCGGCACCATCATTATAACGTCCATTCTCATGTCGCTGGTCGCCGCGAAGAAAAAATGAACCGGTTTGCCTGAGCAAACGACAATAGTCATACGCGCTTGACGAGCCTGCGTGTTCTGACCATTCTGACCATATGAAAATTGAGCAGGTCGGCACCTTGGAAGCCAAAACCCGCCTTTCGGAGCTGCTCGATCAGGTCGAACGCGGCAAACGATTCCAGATCACTCGTCATGGAAAACCCATCGCTGAACTGGCGCCGCCCTCCAAAAAGAAAACGAAGCGCAAATTCGGCTGCGGGAAAGGATTGATTACCTATATCTCTCCGGACTTTGACGCGCCGCTCGACGACTTTAAGGAATACATGGAATGAATCTTCTCTTGGATACACACGCTCTGCTCTGGTTTATCGACCGCGATTCCAAGCTTTCTCGACGCGCTCGCCAGCTCCTTGAGCATCAGGATAATTCCGCCCTGGTGAGCATCGCCTCCATTTGGGAGATTGCGATCAAGGTCGGGTTAGGCAAGCTCAAACTGAAGCTGCAGCTTGAAGGAGAGCTGGAGAATTTTCTCGAGGAAAACGGCTTTGACCTGCTGGCGATCGATTATTCTCACGCCGCCGGGGTATCAACACTGCCGCGCCACCATGCTGATCCCTTCGACCGCTTACTGATCGTGCAAAGCCTCGTCGAAACGATGCCCCTCGTGAGCCACGATACAAGACTGGATATTTACGGCGTCAACCGAATTTGGTGATTGCCGCAGCGCTTTTGCGTTTGCACATAAGATTCTTACTCCGGCGGGGATCTCGCAGAGAAGTCGCTAACGTCGTCGCGATGCTGCTTGAATTTGGATAAGGGCATTCGACGCAGCAGAAGCCACGTAACGGTTCTTGTTTGTTGACAGGGGGAGGGGGCAAGGCGGTCGAAGGAGCAAATACAAAGTTCCTCCGTCGGCGTTTTTCCTCGCGATCACAGGCATTTCAATGATTCTGTTCCATGAGCACCCGCATAGAACAGCCATGATCAAGACACCGAGAAACCCCGTGACCGCCAGCCCACAAAGGCGGAGGCAGATTCTTCGGAGCCTTTGCTTTCGCATGATCTGCAACTTCGGTCCGGCTCGCGCATGTAAAAGAAAGAAAAATTCTGCCTTTTACGACGGATTTCATGCTACTCCTCGGCCTGTTCCGCTGCCTCCTGGTCCCATTTCGGAAAAACTTCAGGCGCCAGTTCCCCGCGGCGGATCAACTCCTGAAGGTCGCGAATAATCGTGCGGCGCGCCACGCGAAATTGGCGCGCGAGCGCGGACACATTCGGGCGTGTTTTGGAATTGGAAACCAGGCGCCGGATTTCGGTTTGCCGGCTCAAGCGATCGGTCGAACGGCTGAAAAGGAACTCCGCGTCAATCCGCTTCGACCGTTCGAGCGCTTCAAACCCGCGGAGAACCTCCGTCTCGCCGCACTCTTTCAGGGCCGTGGCCAGCGTTTTGTTCAACAGCTTTAGATCGACCGGTTTGTTGACCACATAATGCGCGCGCCGAGGTCCCTGCAATGCTTTGATTTGTTGCTGGACCTCCAAGGCGCCCGAAACGATGATCACTGGTACGTGGGGGAGCAATTCCTTTAATTCCGGCAAATAATCCAGTCCGAAGTCGCCTTCATCGAGAATATGGTCGAGGATGATGGCGTTTGGGGTCTGCCGCGCCGCCGCTTCCAGCGCGTCCGAACCTGTCCGGACCCGCGCCAATTCATAATTGGAAAGTGCGTCCTCGTAGAGTTCGTATTGCAGGTCATCGTCCTCGATGACGAGAATGCGTGGCTTGTTCATGGGTTACAACCAAAGGTACGAATGGCTGAACCGAGATTCAAGCGCGGAAAACGCCTTGCCGCAGTTCTTCTGAACGCGCCACCGTTGCTAGGCGGCCCGGATCTCGGGCTCAGCCTGAACATCAGGCTCGGGCATGGGAACGGCGCCATCGAGAGCCGTCTTCAGGACGAGAACGCTTTCGATGATTTTCTCGACGGATTGCTTTTGCTCCTTGTCATGAGCCGATTCCAACAGCTTGGCCGCCAGTTCAGCGAGATCGTCAACAGGTTGCCGGGCCTTCTCGCGTAAATCGATCAGGACCGCTCCGTTTTCGCGCGCCGATGTAATTACGGCCAGCCGGGAACGAAGGACCTCCTGTTCGAGGCGTTTGCGTTCAATGCCTTCGGATTCCGCTGCCAACTGCCGCCGAGAGCGTTCGATGCCGTTCTTTTCGTTGGTTTCGAGAACCTCTCGTTGAGCCGCGCTAAGCGCATTTTCCAGGCGCTGCCGTTCGAGCAGCTCCTTTTCCAGCCGAGATTCGCTTTCGGCGATGGCCGCGAGCTTGGCTTCGAAACGCAGAGTTAACTCTTCGTGTGAGGACTGCAGTTCCGCGAACGACGATTCAACTGCGGCGAGATCCGTTTCCAGAGTGCCATTTAATTCTTTAAGAGTGGATAATTGTTGCTCGCTCAGCTCGCGTTGGTTTTGCTCATCCTTCAACGCCGTCCTCGATCGGCTCAATTCTTCTTCAACTTTCTCCAATTTTCGCTCGGCGTCGGTGAGCTTGTTTTGCGATGCGCGGTCGGATTCGAAATTGTCGCTGATTTGGCGGTGCAATTGCTGCAACTGTTCGCTCAACGAAGCCACGCGCTGTTCGTTTCGCTTGCGTTCCGCGCGCTCCTTCTCCAATTCCGCCGAAATCCGAGCGCAAGTGGCGACGGTTTGGGCCAGTTCACGCTCTTTCTCCGCCCGTTCGCGGACATTATCCGCCTTCGGTTCTGCCACGAGGGGCGGCTTGCTCCCGGAGTTTATTTCGGGTTTCAGCGGAGTTTGGACTTGCGCGGGAGGCGCTTCGGTTTTCGCCGGCGCCGGGGCGGGTTCCTCGGCTGGCGGCGCTGGTTTTCGCATAAACAGGTTCACAGATCGAAAGGGCTTTTGCTCGCGGCGCGCTTCAACGAGCGAATCCGCCTTTTTGGTAGGTGCAGGATCAGGTTTCTTCACGGGGGTGTTGCTGGCCAATTCGATTTCCTCCGGCCGGACATTGGGCACGAAGTCGGTGTCCGAATCCGCGCTGACGCGGTAAAAAGCGGCGGTCCAGCATCCCAATTGAGTAAAACGCCGCACCGTCACCCGCGCCGGAAAATGACTTTCATCTTTGCGGCGGGCCAGAACTCGGACGGAGAAACTCGTGTGCCCGCTCGCGCTGGCATCTTCCTCTTGAAGCTGCAGCAATTGGCCCACCACCAGATCACGCCCGACCTGAAGGACCTCGCGAATGTCTTTTCCCTGGAGTTCGGTGCGATCCCATCCCAGCGCCTCGCGAGATGATTCGTGGGCATCGATGATCGTGCCCTCCTCATTCAGCAGGACGACTGCGAACTCATCATTTTGGATTTGCGCATTCATATTTGAGACTCCGCTTCTACCAAGCAATCCGCGTGCTTACACCCCGCACAGAAGCGACATTGTTAGACGCCGCGATCTCTTATCTCTCATCGGAAAGTCGGGCGGATAGTTTAATCGGGTATTTGAGGCGGATTCGAGCGTGCGGGCGGGTGGAAAGAACGAACGGATCGAGCAAGCATTCTCGATCTTGCGAATGGAAGACCCGCGCTCACTCGATTCGCGAAAACCAAAGTGAAGGGGAGTGAAAGCCCAGCCCCTCTCGTGGGGCAGACAAAGCGCCGTCAGGGACGGGAGATCAATGCGCGACCGTCGAAGAAAGGAAATAGGGCCGGCCCGCCTCGACTTTTGGCAGATCCAGGCCCAGGTCAATCTTGAGCACCTTCGAATCACTGGCTTTTGTATTCACGCCGAACCCGAAAAGGCGCGCCAGGCTGAATGGTTCCTCATAACGAATGATGTGCGCTTTCCCTGAGATGCCCCCGAGCAGTCGGGTGGCATCAACGGCTGTTTGGAAATTCCCGAGTTGATCAACAAAGCCAAGTTCATAAGCGTTTTTGCCGGTTAGAATCCGCCCATCGGCATAGCTTTCCCAATCGTTAACGAGTGTCCGTCCTTTCCCTTTGTTCTTTCCTTCCGCCCGATCCCGTCCTGCCTTCACGACGCTTTTGAACTTGTTGTACGTTTCCATGATCATGTCCTGGATCATTTTCTGTTCGGCGGGATCGATCTCATCCGGCGCTTTGGAGCCACGCAGCATGTCTTTGAACTTTCCGCTTTTGAAAACGACCGGCTTCAGGCCCACTTTGTCCATCAGGCCGCGATAATTGTAGGAAGAAAGGATCACGCCGATGCTGCCAGTGATGGTCAGTTCATTGGCCACAATCCATTGGCAAGGCACCGAAACATAATACCCGCCGGATGCTGCCAGTCCGCCCATCGCGGCGACGACCGGCTTCTTGTATTTTTCCTGGAAATCCGAGATCGCCCGCGAAATGTCGTCTGAAGCCATCACTTCCCCGCCGGGAGAATCGACTTTCAAAATCACCGCTTTTACGTCGTTATCCTTCCCGGCCAGCCGAAGCTGGTCCGCGATCGTATCCACCATGCTGCGTCCCGTGGGGTCCCATTCTCCCGTGATCATTCCTTCCACCGGGACGACCACAATCTTGTCGCTTTCGTCCGGATTCTCGAGTGTTATCTCCTCAAAATGGCGACCGCTTTGCGGTCCGGTGATGTTCTTTCCGGCATGTGTCGCGAAAACGACGATACGGCCAGCGGCGATGAAGCTGAGCACGAGGAGCAAAACGATTGATAGAATCATCCAGCCGCGCCCGGTTCGGCGGACCGGAGCGGTGACGAAGATCGGCGGCTGCGAAGGCGGCATAGGCGGTATGGGCGGTGGCGTTCCCGACGGCACATTGTTCTCCATAGCGCGACCTTACTTCAGCGCCTCGTGGCAGGCAAGACGCACCACTCCAGGAACAACCGAAAACCACCGAATTGCTGAAAAGCGCAATGTGGGTTGACGTTAGGGGGTCTCTCGCGCTTAAATTTGGTTGATGCGAACGATCATTAATGCCGAACAGCTTCGAATCCTGCTCAATGATACCCGCGAAATCATGGCAGGCCAGCCGTGGATGAAGGCCATCGACGATCATTCGGAAACGGTGTCCGTTCCCCATGGGAAAATGGAAGCGCTGCATCGTTTGGAATGCAACGATTGGGTTTTTGTTCCCCTCGTCCGCACCAAACCAAAAAAGGGAGGCAAAATCACCGAACACGGTTTCGAAGTTCATCGCCGCGAGGAGGGCTGGGAACTCGTCACGGCGGCGCTCGAAATTGATGATCACAACTCGGGCAAAGTTCATCCCGAAGCTGCCCGCAATTCCGCCGTCCAGCAGGAACTTGAAAAAATCCGCGTTCGCGCGGCGCAGCACGCGCCCGCGCGGGCCACGGCGTAGAGCTTGGCCGATCCGCGAGAGCCAGCTCTTTTCGATTTTTCTTTTCGGTGACCCGAAATCCGTGCGACGTTTCGCTCATGCGGAGCGTTCTTGTCATTCTATTCAGCGTATTGGTCTTTAGCGGCTGCAAATCAGATCACCATTTTCCTCCGCCGATAAGTGAGTCTTTGAAGGTTACGCTTTCGAAGGTGTTTTAAAGGCTAAGGCTTTTTCGGGTTTGTTGCCTGATACTCAGGGGTGCCACCGGCCAGAGACGCCGAGCCACCGGATGGAGGTGTAACTCCGGCTGCCAGCATCACTTCGTGAAGCGCGGCGATTGTTTCGAAAGAAGGCTTGAAGTTCCCGGGGCGATAGCCTTCGGCGATCAGCAAAGGCGTCCAGCCCCATTTGTTCTTGTGATTCCAGACGTCGATCTTGGCTCCTTTCCTGGCCAGAAGTTCCACCACTTTGGGGAAGCTTTTGTAAGCCGCGCCGTGCATGGCGGTTTCGCCATTCTTATCGACGGCATTCACGTCACCGCCTAATTCAATCGCGAGTTGCACGGCTTCGAGCGCTTCTTCTTCCGTTCCGGCTTCTTCGGTCGGTGCAAGGCATCCGAGGCCGGCAGCGGCCATGAGCGGGGTGGAATTGTCCTCGTTGCCCAGGAGAGGATCGGCGCCGAGTTGCACGAGCAGGCGCATCAAGGCGGCGTCGTCCGTCACGGCCGCGAGCATAAAAGGAGTCCCTCCAAGCCGACTGAGCGCGCCGCGGCCGCCTCTTCCTGTTTTGAGACGCGCGTTCACGTCCGCTCCGTGCTCGACCAGCTTTCGCACGAACTGGAGGCTGCTTAGATTTCCCGAACCGATTGGGGCCGGGTCGCCATCGTCGCCGTCGCCGCGATTTGGTTTTCGCACCCAGGTGATGGTGTGGAGCGCGGTATAGCCGGAACGCTGATCGTTTGGGTCTGCACCCGTTTCGAGCAAGGCCACGGCGAGATCGAAATGTCCGTTCTCGACCGCCAGAATCAACGGAGTGGTCCCCCGGCGGGCGCTTTTTCCGTTGG
>DASYTB010000041.1:0-2209 GCA_036002705.1 Verrucomicrobiia bacterium | reverse complement strand
CGCTCCCCTCCAGCCCGCTGTTTTACAAGCGCGCGTCTGGGCAGCGGCGGCGGGGTCGTACGAAGCAGCCGCCGGCTCCGGGCAACTTTACGGGGCGTCCAAACCTATTACGGTGATCTTAGGAAGCAGCCAGTTTCCTGGACCAGCCCCGTTGATGGACGGCCTGGAAAGTTTTCGACTGGTTCCAGAGCCGACGATTCGGAGCCTTGCATTTCTGGGAGCTGCTCTGCTTGTTGGCCGCCGCTTGTCGTTTGAAGGCCGGAAGTGGGCGTGACTCGCTTCGTTCAGGTGTTCAGAACCAATTTGACCATCCCGCTAAACTGGGCCGGAATTAAGTGGCGTTTCCCGATCAAGAAATTACGCAGGACGGCGTTCACCCACTCGCGCGACGCTTGGGCGCGTTTGACGACGATAAAATCCGCCCCATTCGCGTTCGTTAATTCGTAATCCTCGATCATCACGGTCAGCGGCAGGCTCTCGCCTTTTAGGAGTACATGCAGTTCCGCCCGCTTTTCACGCGAGTTCAGCTTGAAATCGAGCAGTTCCCCGTAATCCGCCATTTCGCGCGCGAGCCACGCCCGAATGGCCGCCGCAGCGCCGGTATCTTTGGCGCTGTGCACGACATTCTTCAATTTCTCCGCCCAACCCATTGCTCTGATGCCACGAGGATTTCAGAATGACGGGGCGATGTCCATCCGGGGGGCCAAAGCCCGGACAATTTCATTTTGCCCGTCGCCGGGACTGATATAACCAGCGCCGATGAAAATGCTCCCGCAAAGAGCCTCGCGTTGCTCGTTTGTTTCACGGTCTTCACCCACGCCGGCGAAGAGCCGCCCACCGAATGGATCGAGCCTCGAGCCAAACGTCACTTTCACGCCCGATGGCAAATGGATCGTCTCCGCTCGAACATGCATGGCCCAACTCACGTTTACGCCGTTGAAATCGAAAGCAGCCGGGCCAAATGACAACGTTCGCCGACTTCAGCTTTTAGGATATAGTTTGGCCACATAATCACCGTAGCCGTTGTAAAGCTGGGTGTTGGCGCGGTTCCCCGTATCGACGAGGCGTTCGGTGGCCTGCGACCAGCGCGGATGCGGGACTTTAGGATTGACGTTCGACTCAAACGGATACTCATCGGCCGCGAGCGTTTCCCAAAGGGTTTTTGGCTGATAATCCACGAGCTCGATCTTCACGATTGATTTCGCGCCCTTGTACCCATACTTCCAGGGAACCACCATGCGGATGGGCGCGCCATTCTGTTTTGGTAACGGCTTGCCGTAGAGTCCCGTGACGACGAACGCGAGCGGGTTCATTGCCTCATCCATGCGCAGCCCTTCGGTGTAGGGCCAAGGATAGGTGGAAAGCTCGGTAAAGCCAGGCGCCTGGTCTGGTCGCATAAAACTGGTGAACTTGATAAATTTCGCCTCGGGCTTCGCGACAACCTTTTGGATCAACTTGCTCAATGGGAACCCCGTCCAGGGCACGACCATCGACCACGCCTCGACGCATCGGAAACGGTAAACGCGTTCCTCGAGCTGGAACGTGCTGGCGATCTCATCGACCGAGAGCTTCATCGGCTTGTCCACCAGGCCACCGATTTCCACCGTCCAGGGAGAGATGACAAATTTTCCGGTCAAGTGCTGCACGCGCGTCTTCGTCGTGCTGAACTCGTAGAAATTATTATAGCTCGTCGCCCACTCTTCGCTGCTGATGCGCCAATTCGCCGGGTTGAATTCCGGATTGCGCGGATACGGGTAACCCTTCGCGCTCGCCGCGACGGCCGTGTTCGTCCCCGGCGGCACTGCAGCCTTTTTCGCTTCCTCGCTCACGGCTGATTGCTCCGAGCATCCGGCGAAAAGGCCCATCATCAGGCCCCCGCCCGAAAAGCCCATTTGTTTGAGGAAATGACGGCGGTTGCGGTAAACCATTTCCGGCGTAACCAGCCTCTCCGGAACGTGCCATCCAGGGCGGATAATGATGTTAGGCATGCAGATATTCTGCCTGAAAAATTTTGGAAGGGCAGGTAAAATATCGGGGTCTTGTTTAACCGAGCCGCGACGAACAATCCGTCTCTTATTCAAGAAACTGAGCGGTCGCGAAAAGCGTTTCCGTTAGATTTTTCTAAAAGTTGTGGTTTAATTGAGGCGCTCTGAATCGGATGCGTCCGTAGCTCAATTGGATAGAGCTTCTGACTTCGGATCAGAAGGTT
>DASYTB010000040.1:0-8180 GCA_036002705.1 Verrucomicrobiia bacterium | reverse complement strand
ATGCGCGGGTCAGTGATGCCGGACAAATGTTCGATAAGACTTTTCTTAGGATGCATATGCATCCGCGTCTATCTAAACACATGTCGCAAAAGTACAAGGCAAAATTTGCCTGGCTGGTTCCTTCCAATTTTTAGATGCGTCCGCCCTGGCGTTCGCTCGAACGAAGCGTACAAATGATGACCCGAGACTCACCGGGAACAGGGCTACCCTGACTTTGCTCTTCACTTTTCGGGCCGCTGGCCTATTTTCACGTCGATGTTTTCTCACGTTGTCATTTTTTGGACTGACCCTGATGATCCCCGTTCGGCGGACAAGCTGATTGCCGGCGCGGAACAATATCTCAAGCCGGTTCCCGGGGTGAAAAACTTTCATATCGGGCGGATGGTGAAGAGCCATCGACCAGTCGTTGATCAGACTTACCAAGTGGCGTTGAATCTGATTTTCGACAGCAAACAGGCGCAGGACGATTACCAGATTCATCCGATGCATGTGGAGTTCGTGGAGAAGGTTTTTAAGAAAGTTTGCAAGCGCTGCGTCGTTTACGATTTTGAATAGGTTTCTTGGATGCACCCTGGTTCGCCTGCTTGGCTTACTTCAGGCGGTTGGCTTGAGCTTGCCGGCCGTCTCTGCCGCCGAGCGGGAAAATCCGCCAGCTAAACCGCCCGGTCTTGAAGCTCCGTGGCGGGCCGCGATTTACGGTTTCTGCAAACTGCACTTGCAGCATTCCGCATGGGGTTTGGCGCATTGCGAGCGGGATCATCTCCTCGCCGCCACGCTCGCGCGCGAAGAGGGGTTGCCGATCGACGATGAAGTGCTTTTCGCCGCCGCGTTTCTCCACGACGCCGGCGCGTTCGAGCCGTTCCGCGTCGAGGATGTCGATCATGCCGAACGCGGCGCCCAGGTGGCGGGCGAGATCCTCTCCAAGGCCGGCTTTCCCATGGAGAAGCTGCCGAAAGTGCAGGAGGCGATTCGCGGTCACATGTTTTACGCGAAGACGGCCGAGGTTCCGGAAGCGGTAGTGCTGCACGACGCGGATACGCTGGATTTTCTCGGGAACATCGGCATCAGTCGAATTTTCTCTCTCACGGGGCGCCATCGCTGGGCGCCAGACTTGAAAGGCGCCCTCGCGACGATTCAGCAGTTCCAAAAGGAACTGCCAGAGAAGCTGCTGACGAAAGCGGGGAAGAAAGCCGCCAAGAAGCGAGTGGAGGAGATGAAGCAATTCGTGGAAGGATTGAGTGGTGAGACGAACGGTGGGAAGAGCCTTTGAGCAGGAAATGACCGGAATTCCAAATACCAAGAATGCACCAATGACCCAGTGTCACTCTGCAAAGACGGTTAATCCCTGGTGATCGAAATTTCTCTTATGACAGAAATACCAGTTTTATTGCCGAGTCTGCGCGCAGTGCAGTTTGATCCGCACGATCATTCCGGCGCATGGCTGGCCGGAAGTGCTCGCATAAGTTTCAGAGCGGTGCGATGGCCTGAGATAGCATCATGAAAGAACTTCACGTGATCGATTCGCACACCGGCGGAGAGCCGACGCGCATCGTGGTGAGCGGCGGGCCGTATCTCGGCGGTGGGACGGTGGCGGAGAAGCTCGCGGTCTTTCGATCGGCGCATGATCGCTTTCGATCAGCGGTGGTGAACGAGCCGCGCGGGTCTGACGTTTTGGTCGGGGCGATTCTGGTCGAGCCAAGCGACCGCAGTTGCGCGGCAGGAGTGATTTTTTTTAATAATGTCGGGTATTTGGGTATGTGCGGGCATGGGACGATTGGTTTGATCGCCACTTTGCAATACATGGTCAAAATCAGGCCGGGGGAGCATCGGATCGAGACGCCGGTGGGGATTGTGACGGCGACGCTTCATGAGGACGGAAGCGCTTCGGTGAAAAATGTCCCGAGTTATCGAAAGAAGAAGGGTGTCACGATTGAGTTACGGGGCATTGGCGCGGTGACAGGGGATGTGGCCTGGGGCGGGAATTGGTTTTTTCTGGTCGAGAACCATTCGTGGGCGATCGAGCTGGGGAATGTGGATCAGCTAACGGAGGTCACCTGGAGAATTCGCCAGGCGGTGAATGCACAGGGTTATCCAGAGGTGGATCATATCGAGCTTTTTGGGCCGCCAAAAGTAAAAAGGGCCAAGGGCGCGGATTCGCGGAATTTTGTGCTTTGTCCGGGGAAAGCTTATGACCGCTCGCCTTGCGGCACGGGGACAAGCGCAAAGCTGGCTTGCCTTTATGATGATGGGAAGTTGAGGCCGGGACAGGTCTGGCGGCAGGAGAGCATTACCGGCAGCGTTTTCGAGGGGACAGTTGAAGCGAGCGGTGGACATATTATTCCCACGATTCGAGGCCGGGCTTACGTGAACGCGGAAGCGAAACTGATCTTCGACCCGGCAGACCCTTGCTGCTGGGGAATTTCGGCGTCGTGAGCAAGGTTGTCGTCATTGGCGGCGGAGTAATTGGGCTTTGCACCGCCTATTACACGGCTTGGCGCGGGCATTCAGTGACTCTCTTGGACCGCGCGCGTGAGGATCACGAGGGTTGTTCGTTCGGCAATGCGGGGATGGTGGTGCCGAGCCATATCGTTCCGCTCGCGGCGCCAGGGGCGGTTTCGATGGCGTTGAAATGGATGCCGAATCCGGAATCACCATTCTGGGTGAAGCCGCGGCTGGATTGGGAGCTGTTCGATTGGGGTTGGAAATTCTGGAGGGCTTCGACGCGGACTAGGGTTGGCAGGGCCGCGCCCTTTCTGCGCGATTTGCATCTGGCGAGCCGGACGGCTTTCGAAGAATTAGCCGCGATTTGCAACAACGAGTTTGGACTGGTGCAAAAGGGACTTCTGATGCTCTGCAAGACGGCGCATACCCTGGAGGAAGAAGGGCATGCCGCGGAATACGCGAGGCAGCTTGGGATTCCAGCGGAGGTTCTCGATGCGAAGCAGACGGCGACGCTCGATCCCAACGTGACGATGGACGTCGCGGGATCGGTTTACTTCCCGAAGGATTGTCATCTGACGCCGGGGCGATTCATGGCGGTGATGAAGAGCCTGTGCGTGAAAGCAGGAATTCAGTTCTCTTACGAGACCGACGTTTTGGGTTTTGAGTCGAATGGGTCAGCGATCTCGGTGGCGCGGACGGACAAGGGTGAAATCAAAGGCGACGAATTCGTTTTGGCGGGCGGGTCGTGGTCCACATCTCTTGCAGGTACACTTGGGCTGAAGATTCCGATCCAGGCGGGCAAAGGGTACAGCCTTACCTTGAAGAAGCCGCGCGAGCTTCCGAACATTTGTTCGATCCTGACGGAGGCCCGAATTGCCGTGACGCCAATGGGGAGTGCGCTGCGGTTTGGCGGCACGATGGAGATCGCGGGCCTGAACGAAACGATCAACCCAGTGCGTGTGCGGGGGATCATCAGGTCGATCCCGAAGTATTATCCGGAGTTTCGGGCAGAAGATTTTGAAGGCGTCCAGCCCTGGAGCGGGCTGCGCCCCTGTTCGCCGGATGGCTTGCCGTATCTCGGGCGAACCTCGAGCTACCGGAATCTTTGTCTGGCCACAGGTCATGCGATGATGGGGCTGAGCCTCGGTCCAGTAACAGGGAAATTGGTGGCGGCGGTTTTGTCGGGAGAAGCGCCGGCAATTGATCTTGGTCTGCTGAATCCGGACCGGTTTATGTAGCGAGATCGTTGATCGGGGCTACGCTCATATCATCCCTCCGGAATTTCGATTTGCGCTGGCGCGGAGGGGAAAAAGAATCTACTCGTAGCGGAGGGATTCGATGGGATCGAGGTTCGAGGCTTTGACGGCCGGGTAGGTTCCGAAGACGATGCCGACGACGGAGCAGAGCAACAGGCCGAAGATGGTCCAATCGATGGGGATGATGGGAGGGACTTTGAGGAAGTAGGCGGCGGCGTTGCCGGCAGCAATTCCCAGGGCGACGCCGATGCATCCGCCGACTTCGCAGAGGACGACGGCTTCCATGACGAATTGGGTGAGGATATTCCGTTTTTTTGCGCCAATGGCGCGGCGGATGCCGATTTCCTTGGTCCGTTCGGTCACTGAAACGAGCATGATATTCATAATGCCGACGCCGGCGGCGAGAAGCGCGATGGAACTGACAAGGCCGACGCCCATCCGAACCTTGAAGGTAAAATCACGGAACTGCGTGATCATGCTGTCGTTGGAGAAAATCTCGAAATCATCTTCGTCGCCCGGAGGCACTTTGCGCATGGTTCGCAGGATCCCGCGCGCCTGCTCGACGGTATCGTCGAACGTGGCCTGGCTTTGTGCCTGGACGAGAATGCTTAAGCTGCGCCAAAATCGGCCGTAGCGGTTCAGGCCGGTGGTGATGGGGATGATCGCGAAGTTGTCCTGGTTACCAACGCTTGCGCCTTTCGCTTCGAGGACGCCGATGACCGTATAGTTAATGCCATTAAATTTGACGCGTTCGCCGACCGCGGAGCCGTAAGGAAAAAGCGTTTTGGCGAGCTTGTCGCCGAGCACGCAAACATCGTGCGTGCCATCAACATCGGCTTCGGAGAGCGGACGACCTTCGGCGACGGTCAGGCTCTTGGTGGGGAAACTTCCGGGAGTGCCGCCCAGGAGCCGTACATTGGGCGGTGTTTTGCCGTAGCGCGAGACTACTTCGCCAGCCCAGAACCGATCCTCGATGGCCACGCTCTTCGCGAGCGTGGCCCGCTCCTGAAGCTGCCGGGCCATCTGCAAGGTGATGTTCTTTCGACGCCAAAATTTTTCAAAACCATCGCGCCCCCCGAAATAAACTCCCGGCCATTTCTGCACGGCAAAAGTATTCGCGCCCATTTGGCTGAAATCCTTTTCGATATTCGTCTGCATGATCCGGACGGCGGTCATGACGCCGATAATCGAAAAGACGCCGACGACCACGCCCAGGAGGGTGAGAACGGACCGAAGCTTGTGCGCGGCAATCGCGTTGAGCGCCATGTAGAGGCTCTCGCGCAGTTCGGCCTGCCAGATGTTTTTAGCGCCTCTATTCATTTCGCAGTGCATCAACCGGGTTCATCCGGGCGGCGCGCCAGGCTGGCAAAAAACCGGAAATAATTCCGGTGGCGGCCGAAACGCCCAGGGCGAGCGCCACGACCCGGATGGAGAGAGTGGCGGGCATGACTCTTTGCAGCAGGAAGGTGGACGGGATGGCGATGGCCAATCCCAGCAAGCCACCCAACAGGCAGATGCTCGCGGCTTCGATGAGGAATTGAATCAGGATGGTGCGGCGTTTGGCTCCGATGGCTTTGCGAATACCGATCTCCCGCGTTCGTTCCGCCACGGAGACAAACATGATGTTCATGATGCCGATGCCTCCGACGAAAAGCGACAGCCCCGTGATAAAAAGTCCGCCCGCCGCGATCATTCCGGCCACGCGGTTGAAGGTGTTCAGGAAAAGATCCTGCTCGTTGATGGCGAAATCATCCGGCTCGCCGGGCCGCACATGCCGAATGCGGCGCATGATGCCGCGAACTTCCTCGCGCGTTTCGGCCAGTTTTTCCACTGAGATCGCTTTGATTTGAATCTCGTAATTCGGGTAATAGGCGAAAGCGGTGGCAAGATGGCGCGCCGGAATGATCACGCGGTTGTCCCAACTGAATTCGCCGAGAAAGGTCCCCTGCGGTTCGAGGATGCCGATGACCTCGACATTTTCATCACCGATCTTGATTCGTTTCCCGACGGGCGATTCGCCGATGAACAGATTCGTCGCAACCTGATAGCCAAGCACGGCGACCGGCCGCCCGCCCTCGGCCTCGGCCGGTGTCATGAATCGCCCCTCGACGACGTTCAGGCCGGAAACGATGGCGAGTTGTTCGGTGGTGCCCCAAATCGGAACGGAATCAGATTCCCGGCTCTTGTAGCGCACTGACTCCTCGACATCGGTAACCGGGGCAATAGCCTTGGCCAGGGTCATCTGTTTCGCGAGCGCCTCGTACTGCGCCCAGGTAATTTCCTGCCGACGCGAAACTTTCATCCAGTCTTCGTAGGAGTTGATGAACCAATTGAAGCGCTGCACGTAAAGGACGTCGCTGCCGAGGGTGGAAATGCTTTGCTTGAAGGCGCGGTTGATGCCTTCGATGGCCGTGCTCATGAGCGTGACCGTGACGATCCCAATGACAATGCCAATCGTCGTCAAGGCCGAGCGCATTTTGTTCGCCATGACCGCCGCGAGTGAGATGCGCAAACCTTCGAAGATTTCGGTGGAAAGGCGCATGATTGTCAACTGGCGCGGCGCTTCATGAGAGCGTCGCTGGCCGCGGGCGGAATAAGTGCGGCCTTCTCACGAAGCGCCGCTACGGGCAGATGAATTTTCATGCGAACGCAACCGCCAGCGGTTCTCGGGCAGTATTAGTCCCCCGCACTTCGTCGCTGGCGATCAGGCCGTCGCGAATACGGACGATGCGGCGGGCGTGACGCGCGACATCCTCTTCGTGAGTTACGACAATGATGGTGTTGCCTTTCCCGGAGAGTGCTTCGAAAAGCGCCATGATCTCTTCGCCGGTTTTTGAATCGAGATTTCCAGTCGGCTCGTCGGCCAGGACGATGGAGGGATTGTTGACCAGGGCGCGCGCAATGGCGACTCTCTGCCGCTGCCCGCCGGACATTTCGTTGGGCCGATGATGAACGCGATCTCCGAGCCCAACATTTTGGAGCGCCTGGAGAGCTTTCTCGCGGCGATCCTCGGCGGGAATGCCGGAATAGATCAGGGGCAGCTCGACGTTGTGCAGCGCGTCTGAACGCGGCAGGAGATTAAAGCTCTGGAAGACGAAGCCGATTTCTTTGTTTCGGATTTCCGCCAGTTCATTGTCATCCATTTCGCTGACCCTGCTCTCGTTGAGAATAAATTCCCCGGAAGAAGGAGTGTCGAGGCATCCGAGAAGATTCATCAGGGTGGATTTGCCCGAACCGGAAGGTCCCATGATCGCGACGTATTCGCCGCGCTCGATGGCCAGTGAAACGTCACGCAAAGCGTGAATTGTTTCGGATCCCATCACGTAACGGCGGGCAATATT
Organism: Verrucomicrobiia bacterium; assembly: GCA_036002705.1. GTDB lineage: Bacteria > Verrucomicrobiota > Verrucomicrobiia > Limisphaerales > SXQI01 > DASVNK01. Next base: position 1,141 of record DASYTB010000040.1, on the reverse strand, counting down.
TCTGAATTCGATGAGCGACATGGCTAAGCCTTCTTCTCATCCGGCTTTTTTTTCGGCTCTTCTTTTTTGATCTTCTTGCCGTCTTCGAGAAGGCGGCTGATGGCGGCGTAACCGCCGGAAACGATTTCCTGCCCTTCCGTGATTCCCTCCGTAACTTCCATATAGGTATCGTCGCTGATGCCGGTCTTGACTTTGGCGCTTTTCACCGCATCGCCGTTGACCAAGAAGACGATCTCGTCGGCTTTGCGCGGTTCTTCTTTCTTTTGAGTCTTGGCAATCAGCCCAGGATCCTTTTCGGCCGGTTTTTTGACCTTGCCGCCATCCTTCGGCATGCGCGTTGTCACGGCCATGATGGGAACGGCGAGGACATTGGTTCTGGAGCGCGTTTCGATTTCAGCGGTCACAGACATCCCTGGGCGAAATTGTTCCTTCTCGGTCAACAATATTTTGACCTCGAATTTGGTTGCCTCCTGCTGCTGTGAACTCATCGATTGCTGCTGCGTGGCGCTGGCGGCCCCTTTGGCGGCATTGGCGATTTCCGTGACCACTCCATTAAATTTGCGGTCGCGAAATGCGTCCACCTCCAAATGCGCTTTTTGGCCGAGTTTAATGAGAACGACATCAATTTCACCGATATCGACACGCGCCTCGATCTCCGAAAGGTCCGCGATGGTCATGATCTCCGTGCCGGCCATCATGGCGGTGCCCACGACGCGCTCTCCGCGCTGCGAACGCAGCTTGGTGACCGTGCCGGGAATGGGCGATGTAATCGTGGTTTTGGAAAGATCATCGTCCGCGCGGGCCAGAGCCGCTTTCGCCTGCTCGGCCTGATGTTCGCTGTTTTCAAAATTGGCCTGGCAAACATCAAGTGTCGTTTTGGCGTCCAGGAATTGTGAATCGGAGACGAATTTTGTTTGATATAACTGTTCGATCCGGGTGTACTCGAATTTCGCTTTTCCGAGATTCGCCTTGGCCAAGGCGGTGGCCGCGAGAGAAGATTTATAATTTGCTTCCGCGGAGTTTCGACTGGCGATGTAATTATCCGGCTTGATCCGAACCAGTAGGTCGCCCTTTTTCACGCATTGCCCCTCCTTCACCGGCAGATCGATGATTTCCCCGCTGACCTCGGGATTGATGACGA
>DASYTB010000039.1:0-2571 GCA_036002705.1 Verrucomicrobiia bacterium | reverse complement strand
AGCAGTTGCTGATGAAATGAAATGACCGAGCGATGATCCTGAACGCTGTCGCGCAGATTATTGACCTTAAGAATCGCCGTGCTGAGCGCGTTTCCCATTTGCACCTCGATTTCCTTGAGTCCGACCAGAGCTTTCTGCTTGGAAAGTTGCGCGGCCTTCAGTTCGTTCCGTTCGCGAATCCCTCCGGTGATGGGAATCCGCAATTCGAGACCAACGCTCCAGGAGGCGAAATCGGCACGGTTGATATCATCATAGGAATCGCCAACGCTTTGCCCCAGGCCGTTCAGGCCGTAGCTGCCTTTCAAATCCAATTGCGGCAGCGACTGGTTTTTCGTGTAGGCCAGGCGGATATTTTCGGCGAGAGCCTGTGCCTTGCGCGTCAGGTAATCCGGATTTTTTTCATAGGCTGTTCTGTAGCCCTCGTAGAAATCGAGAGGCACTTCAATCATCTTCGGCTCTTCCGTGGCGTGGACCGCAATATTCGTTCCCGTGCTGCTGCCGGAAGTAAGAATGCTCAACTGTGAAGCCGCTTCGGTCAGACGCTGGCCGGCCTCGCTGCGGCGCGCGCGCCGCAAAGAAACTCCCGCCTCGGCTTCCAGCACTTCCAATTGGGAGGATTTGCCCACTTTGACGCGCTCCTCATTGTCTTTGAAAAGCGCCTGCGCGATCTCGAGCGACTCGCGGCTGATACTCTCCTGCTCCTGTGAAAAATAAAGATCCCAGTAGGCCGACTCGGCTTTTGACAACGTGAGCATGAGCTGCCGGCGATAATCCTGGTACGCGATATCTGACGTAATCGCGGCAAGGCGGATGCGCGCCATGGTCGCTGGGATTCCGCCATTTTTGAGGAGCGGTTGGGTAAGCGTCGCGCCGACGGCACTGACGTATTCGTGGCCGATGCTGACGTTCAGCGAGTTTTTCAAGCGGCGCAAGTCGTAACCGAGGCGGAACTTGCCGCCCAGCGGCGAAAGAACCTCTAGCCCGCCGTTAAACAGATTGTTGTCTTCCGCGAACTCTGGTTGTCCGCCTAAAGCAGCCCGCTGTTCAAACGTGTTCTCCCGGTGGTTGTAAACACGGTCATAGGATCCGACCACAGCCGGCTCGAAAATTCCCTTTTCTGCTTTGTATTGGCGGCGTGCAATCTCCGCATCGAGCATCTTGGCCTGGAGACTTTCGTTGTGAATGAGCACCTTCTCGATTGTTTCCTGCACCGTTAAATCGGCCGGTGAACCCGCGGGTGGATTGGCCGGCTGGCCCGTTATTGGCACGGCCCATGCGAGGAGCGAAACAGCGCCAATGATCCATTCTCTTTTCATGCCGAGAGCATCTTTACTCTGAGAAGACCGCCCGAATGATGCTAATCTTCATCGTCGCGAGATTTCAGAAGTATTCGCGGAAGGTCAATAATAAAGATTGGCCGGCGGATACCGAAAAAATGCTGCCCGTGCAGGCATTCGCCGCCGAAGGAACGAAGGAATTTCGATTTCATTCCGTGGGCGCTCTGGCACAGTTTGTTGGTGGGTATTTCCGCTCGAGATTTTGAAAAAATGCGCGCCCGCCTCAACGGAGCGTCCAAGCGCGCGCCCCTCCCGGTTCACGAGAGCGGGGCAAGCGGATTTCTCTCCAGGCATCAGGTTGTGCTCGGAATTGATCCGTCCTTGCGCGGCACGGGCTACGGGATCATCCGCGTGGCCAAACCGCATCCCGTCGTCCTTTCTCACGGGACGATCGCGTGTCCATCCGGTTGGGAACGTTCGCGTTGTTTGTTGCGAATTCTGCAAGTCGTCCGGGACAAGGCACGCGAGTTTAAGCCGACGGCCTGTGCCATTGAAGGATTGTTTTACGCGCAGAACCTGCAGACGGCATTGATCATGGGTGAAGCGCGCGGCGTCAGCCTCGCCGCCGCCGCCGAGGCCGGGTTGGAGATTTTCGAAATCGCCCCGCGGAAGGTTAAGCAAGCGATCGTCGGATACGGCGCGGCGCAAAAACTCGCGGTCGCCAAAATGGTGCAGCGGATGCTCCATTTGTCCGAGCCGCCCGCGCCCGATGCCGCGGACGCTCTCGCCTTGGCCCTGACTTTCGTGCAGGAAACCAGCCGCTATACACTCGCCAGTCCGAAGCGAGTGTGAACCGCTCACACCAAACGCCAAGCGACGCACTGTTAACGGTCCGGTTGCGCCCGTGGGACGAGGCTCTGCCGAGCCGTTAGACCGTGGCCACTGCGCGTTAAACCGCGATTCATTTCGCCAGGTAAATCTCAAGTGTCTCCACGCCCACCGCCGAATCTGAGAGACCCGAGCTGCCGGATGCGACGCTACGACTTGTGCGACTTTGAGAGCCTCCGCGCCCTTCTGAAGAAACGACGTTTCGCGCCACCGAAGGTGGAGTTGCTTTGACGCTTTGACCACGGCCATAGCTGAGCGCAACAGGTATCACTAGACCTGGCCGTTTTTGAGGATAGAGGCTTCAGTGGCCTTTACGATGACGGACACCTCATCGCCTTTCTGGAGCTTCATTTCCCTGACGGACCGCGTGGTGATCACGGAGGAAAGGGTTCCAGCGGCGGTTTTG
>DASYTB010000038.1:0-3113 GCA_036002705.1 Verrucomicrobiia bacterium | reverse complement strand
AATAGCCGTCCAAATGCCCGGCGCTATAAGTCTCGTGCATCAGCGCCGACGGAATCACTACCGTCTGAATATCGCGGTCCGGGTCAACCCCGCCCGACTTCAGCCACTTCCGCAAATTGTAGTTTTGTGTCGAGAGATCGAGCACCACTCCAAAGATCAGCTTCCGGGAGGACTTCTGCTCTCGAATGAATTTTCCCAGAGAGGCGCCGTCTCGAACGCCGGCTTCCCACAGCTCGTTCGAGAGGGTGATGGCGCTGCCATTCAGACTCAAAAGCAAGCCCGTGAGGCATGGGCGCCGAACCACTCCAAGCCCGCAATAGATCGAAAACAACAGGCTCGCGGGCGCTGCGGCCGCATCGAGTTCTTCGTGCAACAGTTTCTGCCGAACCGTGGCCCAGCCAACTTCGCGCGAGAGACGAACCGTGAGACCATGCTTGCTGAAGAGGCCAAGCTCCTGGGCCGCGATGACGACCGCGCAATCCACTGTCGCCGCGAATCCGACATTGAGCCAGGCCCGCGTCGAATTTCGACCGGTCCTTATTTTGGTTGCTGCGAACCTCACTTCCGGCCGACGGAAGCAGCAGCCGTACCATGGCGACAAACCTGGAGCTTAAATTAATGGTGAAGCGTTCCGTAAGCTTGCTTTTCGGATTTCTTAAAGATGGGTCTTTTCATCTGTGATAGAAAACCTAAATTCATTCTTCAGTGATAAGAAAGGTTCGGAATTTATGAGCACAACTCTCGATGGTCAGCACCTGCGAATTTTCGAGGCTCTCGTCCGCACCACGAATATGACACGAGCGGCCGAGGAACTGCACATGACACCGTCGGGCGTGAGCCAAGGCTTGAAGTCTCTCGAGACCGACCTCGGCTGCCGTCTCTTCGAGCGCAGTTCGAGAAAATTCGCGCTCACCGGGGCCGGTCGCGAATTCCTTCCAGATGCGAAGGAAATCCTTGAAGGAATGAAGGCCGCGCGGCGCAAACTGCGCGCCTGCGCGGAAGTTCGGCAGGACCATCTCTCGATCGGCGCGAACGGCACGGCCTGTCAGTTTCTCCTCCCGCCCACTTTGCGTGAATTTCGCGAAAGTTTCCCGGATTTTGTGATCAGGATTGAACAGTGTTCCTCCAAACAAGCGATCACGATGTTGATCGAAGAGCAACTCGATCTCATCCTCCTCACCGAACCCGCCGAGCAGCCATTAAGCATCGCATTCTATCCCATTGGAGAGGACGATCTGCAGTTTATCACGAATCCGCTGCATCCCTGGGCCGTGCGGCGCAAAGCCCAGCGCGATGATATCCCGCGCCACAAACTCATTCTGCCCGAGCGAGGCGGCAACACGTATCGTCTGATCGAAGCGTACTTTCGGAGCGAAAACATCCGCATTCAGCCATGCATCGAAATCGCCAATGAACAAGCGGTTAAGGAATTCGTGCGGCTCAACCTCGGCATCGGCATTCTGCCGCGCTGGCTCGTATCGGATGAGCTTGAACAAGGATTGCTTGCCGCGCTGCCACTGGGCCGCAAACATCTGAAACGACGCTGGGGCGTTCTCTACCGGAAAAATCGCAAACTCAGTCTAGCCGATGACCTGCTAATAAGGCTTTCGCGAAATGTTTTTCGCGCGCTGAGCGAGAGTTCAGAAGCCTGAATTCCCGGTTGAGATCGGAAGAGCAGGGCTCTTTTGGATCAAATAAAAACGGAATTCTTTGGCTTTTCTCGACTCGGCCACGCGCAATAATAAGCATTCAAAACCCTTATCCCGGGGCCTTGTTCGTTTTTGTCCAGACCCGTTGTCCGTTTTTGATCAGGCAGCTAAAACTCGTTTCCTGCACTCATGTAAGACTTTCATCGTTCGGCAACGAATCAAGAGTCTCATTCCTTGAGCGGATACGGGCGGCGCTTTCAATTTAATAATCCCGATAAGTTGCCGATACAGTGGTGAACGCGGCCTCGCGGCGTCGGGCTTTCATTTTGGACACGGAACGGGTCCGCGGAACTTTATCACGCGCCAAAATGAATTGGACTCGGCTTTCCAGGGAGAACAAGGCCTGGCGCTGATTCGGCGCTCTCTCGAACGGCAACGGCCCTACGCCCTTGCTTTCGTCGATGTCCGAATGCCTCCCGGTTGGGATGGCATTGAAACCATCGCCCGCATTTGGGAGGATTACCCGGACCTTCAGGTCGTCGTCTGCACGGCTTACTCCGATTATTCGTGGGAAGAAATGGTCGAGAAGCTCGGACAGACCGATCGCCTCGTGATCCTGAAAAAAGCCCTTCGACAACATTGAAGCACTTCAACTCGCGAGCGCTCTCAGTGAAAAATGGCGCCTTTACCAGGAAGCGAAATCGAGGCTGAGCGATCTCGAACGAATGGTTCGGGAACGCACCGCCGAATTGAGCGCAGCCAACGCGCAGCTTGCCGGCGCAAATCGATCGCTCGAAACCGAAATGCGCCGCGCCCATGAACTCGCGGACGCTGCCCTCGTGGCGAACAAGGCGAAGGGTGAGTTTCTCGCCATGATGAGCCATGAAATCCGCACGCCGATGAACGGCATCATCGGCATGACCGATCTGTTGCTCGACACGCCGCTGGATTCAGAACAGCGCGAGTTCGCGCAGACCATCAAGCAAAGCGCCGATCTGCTCGTCGCAATAATAAATGACATTCTTGATTTTTCAAAAGTAGAGGCCGGAAAGCTCGATCTCGAGAAGATAAACTTTGATCTGCCACAGCTCGTCCGGCAGACTGGCTGATGATAACTCCCCGCGCCCAGGTTAAGAGACTCGCGGTCATTTCAAATCTCGATCCGGACATTCCCCGATTTTTGCGGGGGGATCCGCAGCGGTTGCGCCAGGTCTTGTTGAACCTCCTCAACAACGCGGTCAAGTTTACGGAAAAAGGCAACGTCACTCTTCATGCTGCGCTCGTTCGAAATTCCGACGGCTGGAACCGGCTGCGTTTTACAGTTTCTGACACCGGCATTGGCATTTCGGATCAAGCGCGGAAGAGACTCTTCGAGCCTTTCATGCAAAGTGACTCCTCGACCACGCGTAAATACGGAGGAACCGGTCTCTGCCTGGCGATCTTTAAAATCGTAAATCTGATGGG
>DASYTB010000037.1:0-2654 GCA_036002705.1 Verrucomicrobiia bacterium | reverse complement strand
ATGCGCGGGTCAGTGATGCCGGACAAATGTTCGATAAGACTTTTCTTAGGATGCATATGCATCCGCGTCTATCTAAACACATGTCGCAAAAGTACAAGGCAAAATTTGCCTGGCTGGTTCCTTCCAATTTTTAGATGCGTCTGCCCTGCTTCACGTTGAATTACGACGAAATAAACCCGTTCACCAGCTTCGTCGAGCAGTTCAGACCTCCGAACGATTTGCCTCTTGTCCAGAGTCGATGAGCCAACAACGCGATCAAACGTTTTTAGCGCCTCAAGGGAGTCAACCATTTTTCTGCACCCGGCGAAATAGGCCTCGGCTATCTCTTGCCGGATTTCAGCAGCGAGCGGGTTATCTCGATCTAAATCCATGACACGTGATGGCGGCTAACCTTGAATTAGGCCTGCGCAATCGCCAAATGCCGCGCCTGCCGTTTGGGGGTGCCCATCGCGACCTTCTGTTCCCGTGGAGAGGTGTCCTCAGCCAGATAAGGGCGGAGGGCCGCGGGTTTATCCGAACGTCCCCCGCGCTGGTAGTCGCGATAAATGGTGTTCGCTGTAACTTTGGGTTCGAGGCCGAGCTCGGCCGTGAGAAAAGCGAAAAGAAGTTCGGCCAGCGCGCCGAGCGCGATCCCGTGGTTGCGGCCGGTCTGCGCGAAGAACCATTCGCTGAAGCACAGGAAAGCGCGAAAGGGTGATTTGGCGTGGCGCCAGATCAGCGGCGCGGATTCGACGAAATTCCCGCTGTTGACCAGGAGGTCCCAATGGCGGGAGAAGCGCCGCATTTTCTGCAGTTCATCGAAGGAAAGCGCTTTGTTGCGCAAAATCTCATACGGCGGGAACGGGCTGTATATCATCTCCCATTCGGCATCATGCCGGACAATGGGCGTTCCACGGAGGCGTTTGAGAATACCCACCTGGATTTCCTGCGGCCCGAGGGACACGAGTTCATCGAATCCCCGGACGAAACTCGGTATGTCTTCCCCGGGCAAGCCAACGATCAGGTCGGCGTGGAGATGCACGCCGGTATGGCCGCGCAAAAAGCGGAAGTTATCGGCGAGCTTCTGATAATTCTGCCGCCGTTTGATGCGCGTGCTTACTTCGGGGTTGAAGGTCTGGATGCCCACTTCGAATTGGAGTGCGCCCGCGGGAAAACGGGCGATGACCTCGCGCAACTCCTCCGGCAAACGGTCGGGGATCATTTCGAAATGGAAAAACATGCCCGGCTCGTGGCGCGCGAGAAAAAATTCGAGAATCGCTTTGCTCGTGTGCAGGTTCAGATTGAAGGTGCGATCCACGAATTTGAAATGTTTCACGCCGCGCCGGAGTAACTTCTCCAGCGCCGCTAAAAAGTCATCGATCGGAAAGGCGCGGACGGGAATATCAAGCGAAGAAAGACAGAATTCACAAGTGAAAGGACAGCCCCGCGAAGCTTCGACGTAAATGATGCGACTGCTGACATCCTTGTCGTTGTAAAAGTCATACGGAAGGGCGAGCTTTTCCAGGCTGGGCAGGTCCGCGGGAATGACCTTTCGCGCGGGCGGTTCTCCACAGAGGATTTGGCCGCAAACCTCGGCAAATTTCAGATCGGCTTCGCCTGTGATGACATAATCCGCCGCCTGGCAAATCGTCTGTTGTTCCGTTTCGTAACTCACCTCCGGCCCGCCGACAATCAAGATGACTTCGGGCGCGACGCGCTTCAGAACCTGGACCACCTCCGTGCTGAGATGCGCGTTCCAAATGTAAACGCCGATTCCGATAATCCGCGGATTCCGCGCGAGCAAAACTTCCGCCACGTCGGCTGGCCGCTGATTGAGATCGAACTCGACGATGCACGCGCGGTCCCGCAAATCACCGAGGTTCGCCAGCAGATAGCGCAAACCGAACGCCGCATGAATGTACTTGGCGTTAAGCGTGGAAAGGACGATATCCGGCATGCGGTGATTATAATCCAGTTCCTGATCCCGCAAAACTTCAATTCCCCCATCGTGCGTTTGAATTGAAGGGCTAAATTCGCTTATGGGAAAAGCACTGCCAAAGACAATCGATCCAACGACCGAGCGGGAGCGCGCGAAAATCAAAGAGCAATGGCGGCAAAAGAGCGTGCCCCGACAAGCGCCACTGAAAGATCATGAGCCGGCTTGGCGTGATCCGAAAGCCGATTAAACAAGCGATGGGTGCGGACGTTCAGAGGCAGCGGGCAGCCCCGCAATGCACTTGCGCGAGGGTGGAATTGTGCGAGAGTTAGGGCCGCTTCGAGCACCCGTAGCTCAATTGGATAGAGCATCTGACTACGGATCAGAAGGTTGATGGTTCAACTCCATCCGGGTGCACCATTCTCCATCAATGATTTACAGATAGGCCACAATCAATCTCACTTCATCTCACGGCGAGACTCGTGATCGGTGGTGTCCGTTGTCAGCTTCAAGTGCGCAAACATCCTGCCTAGCCTGTCGGCAGCGCGGATGCGGATGACCCTCGGAAGCCGCTACCCGGAAACTGGATTGGGAATCATTTCTCGCCAATTTGGACCGCGACCTGAAACTACTGATTGAGTGGCTGGCAGAGGGCGGAAGTCTCGTGTCCTGGCTCAGCAGTGGAAAATATCCACGAATGGAATAGTCACGACCATTAATACTGTCGGCGGGATTGGAA
>DASYTB010000036.1:0-9157 GCA_036002705.1 Verrucomicrobiia bacterium | reverse complement strand
ATTGTGTCAATGATTTCGGGCTTTTCGGCGCTGGCGACGGTGACCTCGCCACCGAAGTTCATGAAGTAAACCTTGCCATCCGCGACGGTCGGCGAGGCTTCCAGTCTTTTCCGGCTGGGAACTTCAACAGTCCATTTGATGGCGCCCGTTTTTGGATCTACACGCGACAAGTCTCGCTTGCCGTCGCTCAGGATAAAAAAATCCCTGTCGTAAACCGCCGGTGTCGGAACATCACTGGAAACAACCCGCTTGTCGCTCTTCCAGGTAATCGCGGAATCGTCGAGCTTGCCTGTTAAATCGGCTTTGATGGCGTAGATGGGATCACCTTTCGGGGCACAGGCGAGCACAATGCCAGCGGTGGCAATCGGAGACGGTACCAGACGCCAGTGGCCAATTTTCTCGGGATTCCAAGTTCCCCAGCGCCACAGTTCCTTGCCCGTTTCCGGATCATGCCCCGTCAGGCAGTCTCCGCCGGAGATAAGAATCTGTGTGCGGCCTTTGTCCTCGTAGGGCATTGGCGTACTATAGGCCTCTTTGGATTCAGCGACGGCGTCGTTCGGGCGCAGTTGCCGCCAAAGGGTCTTGCCGGTCGCGGGATCGAGCGCCAAAATAAATGATTCGGCCCCTTGCTTTCCTTTGCCGTGAACGGGCACGTCCCTCTGCAAAATCTCGAGGTACAGTTTGTTCTTAAAGAGCAGTGGGCTGGAGGAAAAGGTCCATTGAAACGCGAAGTCGCCATATTCTTTCGTGATGCTCTGGCTCCATAGCTCCTTTCCCGCGTGGTCAAAGGCGACAAGCGTGCCGTTTCCATAGAAAAAGAAAGCGCGCTGATCATCTACCACGGGAGATGGAGCGGAGAAATTACTCATATCGTCGCGCCTGATGCCATCGCCGGTTTTGTTATCCCAAATGACTTTCCCGGTTTTGCGATCAAGGCAGATCGCATGGAGCGTTTTGTCCCCTTCGTTGACGGTGGAGGTGAAAAGGTGATCGCCATGAATGATCGGCGTGGAAGCGCTCGGCCCGGGCATATCCAGCACCCAGACCGGTTTGTCCTTGCTCCAATGTGAAGGTAAGCCTTTTTCCGGGGAGGAGCCGTTGAAATTCGGGCCGCGCCATTGGGACCAGTCAGCGGAAACAACCGAGAGTGCTGATGAGAACGTCAGTCCCAAGGCAAGAACTTGTCCGAACATTTGGGACGCGGTGGAACGCGTCCCTACCGAGTTATAGAGCTTCATAAAATCCAATCTTAATTTTTAAACTTTGTCTGGCTCGGGATGCACCCACGGCTCGCGATATGGCCGTCGGAGCAGTTTATTCGCTTCATCGTCGTTCGCAATCATCTGCGTTCCCGGATCCCATTTGAGCGAGCGGCCAAGCTTCATCGAAAGATTCGCGAGAATGCAACTGGTGGTGGAGATGTAACCTTGCTCGATATCGGCCACCGGTTTGCCGCGCGAAGCGATATTGGCGAGCAGATCCTTCATGTGGCCGCGAATTGCCGGCGCGACGTGGCGTTCCAGATCTTTTTCCGTCTTGTCCTCCGGATATTCTTCCAGCTCGTACTTCACGTCCTTATGAACGCGAGCGCCGCCCCCGTTCGGCACAAAATCGTAACCATTGACGCTGGCGCGGAGCGTTCCTTTTTCGCCGTAAAGTGTCGCTCCCCATGGATAGGTGGGGAATTTGTCGATCTTCAAGTCCTTGTCGATCGTTTGCGCCGTCTTGAGCGTGGCTTCGTCGGGTCCCTCGCCCCAGGTCCGATGCGTCCAGACGATTTTGAGATCCGGATAGTCGAAAATGGCGGTTTGCGTGTCGGAGATGTTCGCCTTGCTGTTTTTATCGACGAGAATGCCGCCGGAGGAATCAACACTTCGCGGCCACCCGAGATCAAGCATCCAGCGCACCATATCGAACATGTGGATGCACATATCGCCGACAATGCCGTTCCCGTATTCCATGAAGGCGCGCCAGCCGCGCGGGTGAACCAGTTTGTTATAGGGCCGCATCGGCGCGGGGCCGGTCCACATTTCGTAATCGAGATAATCGGGGGGATTGGTGTCCGTCGGATTTCCACTCGCGCGCATGTGGTAGTAACAGCAGATTTCGATGAACGCGACTTTGCCCAGCTTGCCTTCGCGAATGATGTTGTCCCGCGCTTCAATCAGGTGCGGCGTGCTGCGGCGTTGCGTGCCGACCTGCACGACGCGCTTATATTTGCGCGCGGCCGCGAGCATCGCCTGGCCTTCCACAATATCGACACTGATCGGCTTCTGAACGTATATATCCAATCCGGCCTGGCAGGCCGCAATCATCGGCAGGGCGTGCCAATGGTCGGGCGGCGCGATCAGGACCATATCGAGATCCTTTTCGTTCAGCATCTCGCGGTAATCGTGATAAGTGCGCGGCTTCTTCTTCGAGATCTGGCGTTGCGAAACAAGATCCGCCGCTTCGGCGAGCATCTGTTTATCAACATCGCACAACGAAACGACCTCGACCGGCGCGACCTGGACGAGACGGAGCAAATCCGCCTTTCCGTACCACCCTGATCCAATCAGGCCCACCCGTTTTTTCATGTCGCCGAAGTCGGCGGCATAATTGCGAACGGAAGCGAGCGCCAAACCGGCAGCCCCCAATTGAAGGAATTTTCGGCGGTTCATAGGAGATGGAGTTTGAAGATTCCTGCGAAGAATGTCCAGAATCTCGGAACGCTCCATTTCACGCGGCCTTGGGCAGGGGATGAACTTCGCTTTCGATCTGAGTGCGTCGGTCTTCGAGGATCATTAGATTAAAACGTGTCTGAAGGTTGAGCCAGAACTGCGCATCGACTCCAAAGTACAAACCTAAGCGCAGCGCCGTCCCCGCAGAAATTGCGCGCTGCCCAGCGACGATCGCGGCAAGACTGGATTGCGGAATGCCGGAATCTTTGGCCACGCGATAGACGGTGAGGTGCATCGGCTTGATAAATTTTTCCAGAAGGAGTTTTCCTGGATGAGCCGGTTTCAGTTTTTTCATATTTGGTGATAATCTACAATTTGAACGTTGTGCGCAGCGCTCTCCCACTTGAAACAGGGTTCGCCATTGCCCATTTGGCCTCGATTACTACCTGGTGGCGTTTCCAAACGAGGCGCAGGTCTTCGAGCCATACCACCGGTCACGTCGGCTTTGTCTCCTCTCACCGCGCGCAGGCCGGAGTGAGACACGCATTTTTAGGGTGTCTCGCGCGTGGTGAGACGAGACAGACAAGCACCCGAGTTGCCCCGCTTCGGCTGCTCTTTGGTGGCGTTCCAAACGAGGCGCAAGCCTTCGAGAGTGAGGTTTGGCTCAACGGCGGTGATTTCGGCGAGTCCTTTGGCGATCAACTCGGCATAGCCGCCCGTGGCGACCACGGGAAGGCGCCGGGCGCGCAATTCGGATTTGAGTTCATGAATCAGCCCGCGAATCAACCCGCGGTAGCCGTGAACAGCGCCGATCAACATGGCCTGTTCCGTGTTTTTTCCGATCACCGCTCCGGGTTCACGAATTTTGATCTTCGGGAGAAGGGCGGTTTTCTCGTGCAGGTAATCGGTCATAGCGGACAAGCCCGGAGCGATAATGCCCCCGACATAATTGCCCTCCTTATTGACGACGTCGAAGGTGACGGCCGTGCCGAAATCGACGACCAGAGCGGGCGCGCCATGAAACGCCTTCACAGCCACCGCGTTCGCCAGGCGGTCTGCCCCGATGCTCTTTGGCTGAGGGTAGTCGATTCCGATGTGCTTGATCGTGGCGTGGGTCAGTTCGAGAAAGGGGATCTGGAATTCGCGCAGGAAGTCCTCGCAACAGGGTGACGCCTTCGGCACGACACTGCAAAAGCAGGCTCCCTTGAAGTTTTTTTTCCCTGCCGCGCTGCGGATTACCTTTTGGGTTGAGCCGCCGAACCAACCAGCGGTGGGCAGATTGAATTGCCGAAGGACCCGCGTGCGGTTCGCAAAACCGACGTGGGTGTGGGTGTTCCCGATATCGAACAGGAGGAGCATACTATTTTCTCAAGCTTACGTCCCCGCCAAGAATGCGTTCCAGATGGCCATGCTGCGTGCGGACGATCAACGCGCCTTCGCTATCGAGCGATTCGGCGCGGCCATGAATGACTCGTTTTCCACAAAGAATCTCAACATTTTGACCGATCGTCGTGCAATGCGCCTCCCATTCATTGGCGACTGCTTCGAAACCATCGTTCAGGATTCGCTCATAATCGCGGTTTAGTTCCTGGAGAATTTGGGCGGCGATTTCCGCTCGATGAAAGGAACGGTGTGCTTCGATTTTCAGCGATGTGGCGGTCTTTCTCAGGTCCTCGGGAAAATCGGCTTGTTCGAAATTCACATTCACGCCGATGCCGAGCACGATGTGTTTTATCTTGTCCACCTCGGCGGACATTTCGGTGAGAATTCCGCAGAGTTTGCGCTCGTGGATCAGGATGTCATTAGGCCATTTGATTTCGCAGGACAAACCGGTGCTGCCGCGAATGGCTCGCGCCAGAGCCACCGCGGAAGCAACGGTGATTTGCGTGGCGGCTTGGGGCGTGAGCGGCGGACGCAGCAAAACCGAAAACCAGAGTCCCTTTCCTTGCGTCGAGACCCAGTTGCGGCCCAGACGTCCGCGGCCTTTGGTCTGGGACTCAGCGAAAACCACAACACCTTCTTTGACGCCATCGCGGCCGAGTCGATCCGCGACATCATTGGTGGAGGTAGTTTCCTGAAAAACGCGGATGTCTCGCCCGATAATAGGGCCGGGACCGAGCAACGCGAGCAGATCATCGCCATGCAGAACGTCCGGAACGGTTCGCAAACGGTAGCCATCATGCGGGCTGGCCTGGATTCCGTAACCGAGGCCGCGCAGTTCCTCAATGCGCGCCCAAATAGCCGCCCGACTGACGCCCAGGCGCTCGGCGAGGTCAGCGCCGCTCACGGCATCTTCGCCAGCGGTTCGGAGCGCGCGGAGAATCTGGGCATCGACCGTCACTTGAAGTCCAGCCCGATATCGACCGCGCGCGCGGAATGTGTGATCGCGCCCACCGAGATAAAATCGACGCCGGTTTCGGCGATGGCGCGAATGGTGCTTAAATTGACGCCGCCGCTGGCTTCGAGCTTGAGTCGCCCCTGCACAAGCTCAACCGCCGCCCGGAGCTGCTCGGGACTCATATTATCTAGCAGGATCATATCGGCGGCCGCATCCACGGCCTGTTGGACCTGCTCCAGTTGGTCCGCTTCCACTTCGACCTTGAGCTTCGGATAGGCGAGGCGGGCGCGCTGCACGGCAGCGGCAACGGCGTTCGGCGATTCGTTGCGCAATGCGGCGAGATGGTTGTCTTTGATCAGCACCATATCGAACAAGCCAAAACGGTGGTTCGAGCCGCCGCCGCAACTCACGGCATACTTTTCAAATCGCCGCCAGCCCGGCGTGGTCTTCCGGGTATCGAGAATCTTCGCCTTGGTCCCGGCGACGGCGTCCACGAATGTTTTTGTGAGCGTAGCTACTCCGGAAAGGCGCTGGACGAAATTCAGAGCCACGCGCTCGCCAGTCAAAATCGCCCGGGCAGGTCCGCGCAGATTCAGGAGAGAAGAACCGGGCGGCAGGGAATGGCCATCCGCGCATTGCTCAATGACATCGAGCTCGCGGGACAATTGATGAAAAACCTCCATCGCGAACTCAAGGCCCGCGACCACGATCGGCTCCCGCGCGGTCATGGCGGCGGTGGCGTGCGCATTCTCGGGAACAGTCGCCAGTGTCGTCAGGTCCCCGGATCCGATGTCCTCGGCCAGCGAGGCTCCAACAGCTATTCGAATTTCGTCCCGCGAAATCGGCTCCATGCGATTACGATGTGCGCGTAACGCCGCGAGCAAAAGGAAAAAGTGACGCGGCAACTGATTGAACCGAGCGCCGCCTCTCACAGCAACACCAGTGTCGCTCCGACTCTTCCGATTTTGAAACATTCCTTCACACAAAGTTCTTTCTCGCGCAAGGGGCGGGGCACGATTAGAACTCGTGGGAATGACTGCTTCATTCACGCGAATTGGCGCGGCACAGAGAGTCCGGGGCGCAAAAGCAAATCTCTTGATTTTTGCGGGCTCCGCCTCTGTGGCTTTGTCGATGCTCCTTTTTCTGGTCTCTTTCGCCCAGGCTTTTGCGGCGGAACGAAAGTTGCCGTTCGAAAAGGAGATTTTGGCCTTTGAAGCATCCGATAGGACTAATCCGCCGCCTAAGGGCGCGGTGCTTTTCGTTGGCAGCTCAAGCATTCGACTCTGGACCAATCTCGCGCAATGCTTCCCGCGGTTAACGATCGTTCAGCGCGGCTTCGGCGGGTCCTGCCTGCCGGACAGCACTGCCTACGCCGAACGAATCATTATTCCCTACCAACCGTCGAAAATCCTGGTTTATGCGGGGGACAACGACATTGCGCGCGGAGACAGCCCGGCCGAGGTGGCGTCTCACTTCCGCGAATTCGTCCAGAAGATCCAAAGTGAGCTGCGGAAGACGCAGATTTACTTTATCGCCGTTAAGCCAAGCCCCTCACGGTGGTCTCTCTCGCCGCAAGCCCGGGAGGTCAACGCGCTGGTTCGCGACTATTGCACTCGGAACAAGGGGTTGAAATTCATTGACGTTTGGGAACCGATGCTCAATTCGAACGGACAGCCGGAGCCAAGCCTCTTCCGGGCGGATAACCTGCACATGAATGGAAAGGGTTACGAGTTGTGGACGAAGATCATTGGAGCGGCCTTAAAAGACGGCTAAAACAAAGCGCGGGAAAAGCGATGAGCAGGGGGCCGGAAATGTTTGAGATGGGTTAGAGTCAAATAATGGCGGAAGCAATTCTCAAGTTATCGGGTGTTTCGAAAACATATCCTTCGGCCGCAAACGGGGCGGAGCTTCCGATACTTAATGATATAAGCCTCGAACTTGCCCGCGGCCAGAGCCTCGCCATCATCGGTCCATCCGGTTCGGGGAAAAGCACCCTGTTAAACATTATCGGGACTCTGGATCGTCCCAGCAGCGGGAAGGTATATCTGGATGGCCGCGAAGTGAGCGGGCTCGATGAACTCGCCCTGGCGGAAGTTCGCAATCGGCAGATCGGCTTCATTTTTCAAAGCCATCATCTCCTTCCACAATGCACCGTCTTGGAAAACGTTCTGGTTCCCACCCTAGCGTCAAATGACAAACAGCTCCGGGCGAGCGCTCCCGAACGGGCCCGAAAACTCCTCGATCGCGTCGGCCTCGGCGCCCGGCTGGATCATCGACCCGGCCAGCTTTCCGGCGGCGAACGTCAGCGCAACGCGGTCGTGCGGGCGCTGATTAATCAACCGAAACTGCTCCTCGCTGATGAACCGACGGGCGCGCTCGATCGCGCATCGGCGCAAAATCTTGCCGAACTGCTGGTGCAACTGAACCGTGAGGAAAACGTCACTCTTATCGTTGTCACCCATGCGCTCGATCTCGCGGGCCATATGCAGCGAAAAGCGGAATTGAAGGAAGGCAAACTTCTGGGATGATCATTTCCGCGCGACTTTTGGCAACCCAAAAGCAAACATCCTCTTCACCTCATCCCATCGATTTAAGCGCCAGGTTAGGAATTGCAGCATGGCCCAATCGCTCCGCTGCCTGAGGCTTCCGAGCTTTCGCCTCTCCTCGCCAATGTGGCTGCGCAAGTGCCAGCAACCAGTGATCGCATCCGCATAGGCGCGGCGGATATAGCTCCAACGACGAATAAGGACGAGCGAAACGATGGCTTCGCAGCCCAGCAAAATGAGTTGCAGGAAAACTGTGAGAAACAAAAAATGCTGCGAATTTTTGAGCAGCACCAAAAGTGCATTTCGATTGGCGTAGAACCGTTTGCTATCGCTGGTGCGAAATTCGATCATTGTTCCGCCGCCTGCCGGATTCACGTTGGCGGCTCCACGGTGATGAACTCTTGCTTCCGGAATACGAATCCCTTTGTAGCCTGCGATCCACAAGCGCCACGAGAGATCGTATTCGTCGGAATACATAAAAAAGGTCGTATCGAATCCGCCGAGCCGATGGAACGCGGCGGAGCTGATGAAATAAGCGCACCCTTCCGGCATCAGCACTTTCCCTTTGCAGATCAATCGCCGCCGCGCTGACGGCAGGCCAAAAATATCAAAACCTTCCGCGCCAATGGACTGAAAGGAGTTATCTTCGTAATTGAGAATGAGCGGGCAGGCCGCGTCGGCCATTTCCTCGCGAACGCCACGCATCAACTGGTCCAGGCAGTCAGCCTCAAGCCAGGCGTCATTGTTCAGGAACAGGAAAAACTGTCCCCTGGCTGCCCGTGCCGCGCGGTTGTTGCCTTCGCAAAAGCCGAGGTTCGCGCCGTGCTGAATGAAGCGTGCGTTGGGCACGGCACGCAGCAGTTCTTCGGCGCTAAGGTCCGATTTATCGGTCGACAGGTTATCGGCGAAGACAATCTCGAATGGCTCCTTCAGCGTCTGGTTTTGGAGGGACGCGATACACTTTTCGATCCAGGGACCGCCATTGTAATTCAGGACAATGACAGAAATTATTGGAAAAGATTGGTCCTGCATGAAAGAGTTTGCGCTCACAAACCGCCGTTGGGGCCCGTCTGCTCCCGGATTGTGCGCGCCGAATGATCATTCACAAACTTATTGCTCAGCATCTGAGGCATCGCGATGACCCTGGGTTTTACTCGCTTCAGGCGGAAGACGCAATTTCGTGGATTGCGCGCAAAGGAGCGCGCCTGGGTGCCGGAGTTCGCGCGCTCGATCTCGGCTGTGGGCACGGCATCTTCGGCGAAGGCCTCGGCCGGCGCGGTTGCGAAGTGACCTATGCCGATGAATCAAATCTACTCATGCCCTCCCTCCAGAGCTCCCCTTTCAAGCAGATCAATCTTGATCGCGACGACATCAGCACTCTGGGAACGTACGATCTCGTCATTTGTTCCAACGTCCTCGAGCATCTAAGCAAGCCGACGCATTTTCTGCGGCACATTGATAAAATCCTGGCGCCGGAGGGCTATTTTTTTCTGAGCTGGACCAATTGGCTGTCTCCGTGGGGTGGTCACGAATTCTCCCCGTATCATTATTTCGGTCCGCGCCTTGGGGTGAAGCTTTATGATGCCGTGACCAAGCGCAAACGGTTGCACACG
>DASYTB010000035.1:0-5157 GCA_036002705.1 Verrucomicrobiia bacterium | reverse complement strand
GGGGCTGCCTTGCTCGAGCTTAGCCTCAAACTCTTCGGGGGTGCGGGAAAGAAACGTGAAGGACACCAGTGGCGCGGAAACGTCGCGGAGAGCGCGCCGAATCTCGATATTGCTCGCTTTCGAGGATTCAATTCCCCGACGAATAACGAGCAAGTCGAAATCGCTATGTTCATCCGGTTGGCCATAGGCGTAGCTGCCGAACAAGATAATTTTCTCTGGGTGAAGACGCTCAACGAGAGTTCGAAGGTAAGGTTCAAGATGCTCTGCCGCCCTGTGGATCGGGTATCGCGGATCTCTTAGAGCCGGGAACTCCAAAATTCCGGATGGTCCGTTCGCCGGCATCAGTCGTTCCGCTTAGGCGCAATTTTCGCAAGCAAATCATCTCGCTCGGCACTTGAGTTATGGCCGCTACCGCATGAGGTCGATCCGACGCTCTCCGGCATCAATCCGTTCGCGACGGCGCGTGGGGAGTTAATGGCGGCTTTGGCTTCCGCAAGATGGCCTTTGCCGATAGAGACTCCGTTGAAGGCATTCACCTTTCGGCCTTCATAATACGGCTTCGGCTTCGCGCCAAAGTTATATCTAATGTTCTTCCAGTTGTCTCCCCGCTGGTAATTCGTTCCCAATGCCGCGCTTGGATCATACCCGCAGTGGACCATGCAATTCTCGCAGCGAGGATCGCGCGCCACCCCATCCACCACGCCGTATTTGTTCCAATCAACTTTCTCGAGCATTTCATGATAGCTCTCATAATGCCCGTCGGTCATCAGATAACAGGGCGCTTTCCAGCCGCGGACATTCCGTGTTGGAATAGCCCAGGGAGTGCACGTCATCTCGCGTTTTCCCGCCAGGAACTCCTGGTACATCGGCGTGCCAAAAATCGTAAACCGTTCGCCCCATTCCTGGATTTTCGCGAACTTTTCGCGCGTCATCTTTCGCGTCAGGAAAAAATCCTCGGGCTGTTTATTCAGCCGCTTCACCATGTCCTTCTTCGCGGCATCATAATCATAGCCGGGTGAAATCGTATGCCCATCCACGTCGAGCGATGACAAAAACTCGAACATCTCCTCGATTTCTTTCACGTCGGTTTCCTTGTAAACCGTCGTATTCGTTGCCGTTTGGTATCCAAGAATTTTCGCCATGCGAATGGCTTCAACGCATTCCTTGAACACGCCTTCGCGTTCGACAATCAGATCGTGGGTATATTCCAGCCCATCAACGTGGACATTCCAATACATCCATTTGCTCGGTCCAATCGTTGGCCTTCGGTCGCTCTTTCCCTTTCGAATGGTTTCGGCATCCTTCTCGGTAATGAGCTTCTCGTCGATCAACTTCTTGAGCGTGCTCTCGGTTTGCGGAGAATAAGCCGAGGCGAGGTAATCCTTCATTTTCCGCCGCATGAACATGCCGTTCGTGCAGACGTAAACGATTCGGCCCTGCTCCCTCAGACCGGCCACGAGTTCTTCGATCTTCGGATAAATGAGCGGTTCGCCGCCACAAATTGAAACCATCGGCGCATCGCACTCGGCTGCCGCCGCGAGGCAATCTTCCAGCGGCATCATATCCTTGAGACTCGTGGAGTATTCGCGGATGCGCCCGCAGCCGGTGCACGTCAGATTGCACGTATGCAGCGGTTCAAGCTGAAGCACCATCGCGAATTTAGGTGTTCGCGCGAGCTTGTGCTTAACAATATGCGTGGCGATCTTTGCCGTCAGGGCGAAAGGAAATCGCATAGATCTAATATTTGGATTACTGAGGAAGTTCCGCGGAATAGGCGGCAACCGTGGGAGAGGCTTTCCCGGGCGCGACGGTTGGAGAGCTTTGTTTCGGAGTATTTTGTCCGATACCCGGGAGGAGGAACGTGGCTGGCGAAGCACTGCCTCCGGCGCTTATACCGCCGCAACTGGCTCCCAGCATCGCCACGGTCAGGATGGACAATAGACCTGCCCACCGGGCGAAATTCCAATTTGTTTTCACATGCGGACTATATCCTCAGGGGTTACAGTTACGCAATAGTGAAAAGTGAACGTTGGAGCATGACGGCTGGATACGGGATATTTGTATTTTTAGGTATCGGGTTGTTTATGGAAGTCGCTAATGGTGAGTCGGTTTCGACATCAGCCGTGGCGCTGAAAAACTACAACGCAGCCAAATCGAATTATCTCGCACAGGCCGGAGACACGACCGCCGCCTGGAAATTTGCGCGGGCCTGCGCCGACTGGGCCGACTCGGTCGAAAATAATGAGCAACGAGCAGCGACAGCCGAAGAGGGGATCGAAGCCGGCAAGTTCGCTACGGAAATGGCCCCGACAAATGCCGCCGGGTTTTATTATTTGGCCCTGAACTATGGAGAATTGGCGCGCACTAAAACGATCGGAGCCCTCTCTCTGGTGAACAAGATGGAACATGCCTTGATCAAAGCCATCCAACTCGATCCCACCCTGGATCACGCCGGGCCCGATCGGTCATTGGGCATACTTTACCGGGACGCGCCGGGACGCCCGGCCAGCATTGGAAACAAGAGCAAGGCCGAGGAACACCTGAAAAATGCTGTCCGCCTCACCGCAGATTATCCGGACAATTATTTGAGCCTCCTTGAGGCATACGCGAAGTGGAAGGACGCAAATCAATTCCATGCCACCGCGGCTCAATACAAGGGCATTGTCTCGATCGCGAAGAAAAAATATTCAGGCCCGGAATGGGAGGGACCCTGGCACGATTGGGAGGAACGCTGGCGCGCGGTTCGTCAAAAAATCCAAAACGAAGGTTAATCTTCAACGGTTGCTCGCGAGGCTCACTTCTTGGCCAGCGCCGGCTCGTATTTTTGACCGGTGACTTCGAACAGGCGGTTCCGGCCGATTTTATCCCAGAGGGGCTGAAGGTCCGGGTCGTAAATCGCCGCCAGTTTTAACTGCACGGACCCTTCAAGTTCGAAAGCCTCCACGAGCCAGCCGGAGGATTCCTCCATCAGGTTAAGCTGAGCGGCATAGCACGCCAGGTTATACCGCATAATGGCGTTGTCCGGGAATTTCTTAACGACCGTAAGCAGCATCGTCCAGGCCTCCAGCACTCCCCTAAAGTTCCGGAGCGTGTTGGCCTGACAGATCCACGCTTCCGACGATTGTGGCGCAAGCTCGCACAACGCTTTCGACACAACGTAGGCGGCTTCCCACCAGCGCGCGGCGGCATACACTTGCCACCGCATCGCCAGGACGGACGGATGACGGACGAATTCCACGGCGATTTGTTCGAGTTCCTCGTGGGCCTCCACCGGATTGCCGAGCATCAACCAACCTTCCGCGGCTTCGAGCTGAAAACGTTCAGCCTGTGTCAAAGCGTTCATGCGATTACCTCAGCATCCTTCTAATTGCCTTCATTACGAGCGAGCTTGAGCCACTCCACAAACCATTCTGCATTATTCCAATCGTTCATAAGGACCTCTCGGTTTCTGAAACAACTTAACCAGAGGTGGGTTCTCTGAATACTGCGGACAGTATGAGAATCAGGCAGGGCATGCCCTGAGAATCACGTAGCAAACTCAGAAAACACCTCTTGGGCGCAAGGCGCAGGGGCTCTTCGACTTACCTTACCCGCGATTCACCCCGGAACGGTGGTGGTCGGCGAAATGAGGTTCACAGCGGTAATGCAGCGCGCACAGAGGGTCGGATGCTCCGAATTCTGGCCGACCTCCAGCTCGTAATGCCAGCAGCGCTCGCATTTTTGGCCGTCCGCGCGAGCCACTTCAAACGAGGGGAAGCCGCGGACGTCGTGCTCGACGGCCCCTTCTGCCGGTTGATGCTGCACGCGGATTTGCGAGACGTTCAACAACTCCTGCAGGGCGGGCAGATGTTCCACGATCCATGTCGTGACGCCATTGCGCACTCCAAGTTTTAGCTGGGCCTCGAGCGATTTGCCGATGAGTTTTGCCTGCCGGGCTTTCTCCAACTCAGGCAGAATTTGTTCGCGCAATGTGAAGAGATCGTGCCAAAGTTTTTTTTCCTCGTCCGGCCGGGCGAACTCGATGGGCTTCCAATCGGAGGCATGAACGGAATCATCCGCCGCTCGGCCCGGAAGAAAATCCCATGCTTCATCCGTGGTGAAGGCAACCATCGGTGCGAGCATTTGGCAGAGCGCTCGCACCATTCGATGGAGCGCAGTTTGGGTGCAGCGGCGGCGATGCGAATTCGCCGGCTCGGTGTAAAGACGATCCTTTACCAGGTCATGATAAATCGCGGAGAGCTCGACGGCCGCGAATTGGCTGATCCGTTGATAGGCCACATGAAATTCGTAACGATCGTACGCTCCGATCACATCGCGCTCGAGTTCCGAAAACTCGCCAAGAATCCATCGATCCAAGCCGGTCAGTTGCGCATCGCCTATCAAGTCCTTCGCCGGATCGAAATCGTACAGATTCGAGAGCTGGTATCGGAGCGTATTCCGGAGCAGCCGGTACGTTTCCGAAACTTTGTTGATCCGCTCTTCGCTCACCACGATGTCGGCCCTCGAATCCTGGGATGCCACCCAGAGCCGAACCACATCCGCGCCGTATTTTTTGATGTAGGCTTCGCTGGTCTGCGGCTTTTCGTAAGCCGTCTGGCTCTGCTTCGATTTCGAAATCTTTTCGCGGTCGGCATCCACCATAAAACCATGCGTGAAAACCGTTTTGTAAGGGGGTGCGCCATTCCCCGCGAGCGAGAGCAGGAGTGAAGATTGGAACCAGCCACGATGCTGATCGCTGCCTTCCAGGTAGATTTCCGCTCGCCACTGCTGGGTGTTTTTCGGGTCGGCTGGCGCTTGTCCGCCGCAATGCTGGAGCTCCGGCCGTCGCATCAGCACGGCCCGTGAAGACGAACCTGAATCAATCCAGACATCGAGTGTGTCCATCGATTTTTTGGCCGCATCCGCCCCTTTCCAATCCGCGGGCTTAACAAGCGCCCAAAGTTCGTCGGCGCTTCTTTCGAACCACACGTTCGAGCCGTGTTTCTCGACCAGGCCCGCGGTGTTGCGAACAATCCCGCCGTCGAGAATCGCCTCGCCGTTGTCGGTGTAAAATGCCGGCAGAGGCACGCCCCACGTGCGTTGGCGTGAGATGCACCAATCCGGGCGCGATTTGACTGCGCCTGAAATTCGGTTTTTCGCCCAATCGGGCGTCCACTG
>DASYTB010000034.1:0-12786 GCA_036002705.1 Verrucomicrobiia bacterium | reverse complement strand
GACGAAATCGCGAACAAGATTTCGCAAAAGTTCTCGTTTGGGCACGCTCGGCGAGTATTGAAATACGCCGCCCACCTTCTTCCGCGTGAGATAGCGTTTCGTCCGCAGTCGCTCCATCATGTTGAGGACGGTGGTTCGGACATGCCCTTTCGTGGCCGCGCTGTGATCGGCCACTTCGCGAACGGAGACGGGATGATGTTCCGTCACGTACTGGAGAATCTCCATTTCCGCCCGCCCGATATTTGGCTGTTCGCGCATAAACTGTGACGAGGTTTGTCGTCAGGCTAGCAGAGCCGACAAATGTCGTCAAGGGAGTTCGCCACGAGTTTTGGGACATTAGAGAGGGGGAGACGCAAGTCCTTCTCTCGATTTTAAGAAGATTCGACCGAAAATCGTTGATGAAAGCCTGCCAGCTTTTATGCTCCGCGCGAAAAGTGGCCGTCAATGACGGTCTTAATGAAAGCCACGCGTCCTCTCAGCAAAAATGTCCATCTCTTGCGATGGGTGAGCAAGATGGCGGCGCTTTGCCAGCCGCGCGCGATTCATTGGGTGGATGGTTCCCAGCGTGAATATGAAGCGCTTTGCACGCAATTGGTCAGTTCGGGCACGTTCATCAAACTGAACCGAAAGAAATGGCCCGGCTGTTTTCTCGCGCGCTCCGATCCGAGTGATGTGGCCCGGGTTGAGGATCGCACTTTCGTTTGCTCGTTGTCGAAAGAAGCTGCCGGCCCGACCAATAACTGGGTCAATCCCTTCGAGATGCGAAACACTTTGAAGGGACTTTTCAAGGGATGCATGGCGGGACGGACGATGTATGTGTTGCCGTTTAGCATGGGCCCGATCGGCTCGCCGATGTCGCAGATCGGGGTGCAACTCACGGATTCAGCCTACGTGGTTGTAAGCATGCGAATCATGGCGCGCATTGGGAAAAAGGTTTTCGAGTTGATCGATCAGAATTCCAGGCGCGTCGTTCCATGCATGCACTCCTTGGGCATGCCGTTGGGAAAACGGCAGAAGGACGTTCCGTGGCCCTGCAATAAGGACAAATACATCGTCCATTTTCCGGAGACGCGTGAGATCTGGAGCTACGGCTCCGGATATGGCGGCAACGCGCTGCTGGGCAAGAAGTGTTTCGCTCTGCGCATCGCATCAGCGATGGCCCGTGACGAAGGCTGGATGGCGGAACATATGCTTATTCTCGGCGTGGAAAATCCTGAAGGGAAAAAGGCTTATGTCGCCGCTGCCTTTCCGAGCGCCTGTGGCAAAACGAATTTTGCCATGCTCATTCCACCGCCGCCCTTTCAGAAGCAAGGCTGGAAAGTCACCACGGTGGGCGACGACATCGCCTGGATTAAGCCCGACGAGAACGGACGGTTGCGCGCGATCAATCCGGAAGCCGGTTTCTTCGGTGTTGCTCCGGGCACGAGCGCGAAGACTAATCCCAACGCCATGGCGGCGCTCGCGAAGAATTCGATTTTTACCAATTGCGCGCTCACGCCGGACGGTGGCGTTTGGTGGGAAGGCATGACGGACGAACCGCCGCCAGTTGCCACGGATTGGCAGGGGAAACACTGGACCCCAGAGATCGCCCGAAACTCCGGGGCGAAAGCGGCTCATCCGAACGCCCGGTTCACGGCCCCGGCCAGACAGTGTCCCACGATGGATGCTGATTGGGAGAAGCCTGATGGCGTGCCAATCAGTGCTTTCATTTTTGGCGGACGCCGTGCCACGACGCTGCCGCTGATTTACCAGGCGTTTAATTGGTCCAGCGGGGTCTACGTCGGAGCGACGATGGGCTCCGAAATGACCGCTGCCGCCGGTGGGACTGTCGGGAAAGTACGCCGCGATCCGATGGCAATGCTCCCGTTCTGCGGCTACAACATGGGCGACTACTTCCGGCATTGGATCAACATGCAGCGCCGCCTGAGCGAAACTCCCCGCGTTTTTCACGTGAACTGGTTCCGCAAAGATAAGGATGGAAAATATCTTTGGCCTGGTTTCTCCGAAAATATGCGGATCCTCCGCTGGATTTTTGGCCGCGTCCGCGCCGGTGGCCGGGCGAAAGAAACGCCCATCGGCTGGGTGCCGCGCTTCCGGGACATCGACTGGACCGGGCTCGATTTTCCCGAGGAGAAATTCGAAGAACTCCAGGCTTTCGACCGGGCGGCGTGGCGTGCCGAGGTTCTAGGGCACGAAGAACTCTTCATCGATCTGCACACACACCTGCCAAAGGAACTCCTGTTCGAGCGGGAGTTGCTGATCTGCAGGATGTGATTCAGAGGGCCAGCTTCAACGAAACCAATGATATGAACCGACGGAACTTTTGCCAACTCACGACCGCGGCTTCCGCGGCGTTTATCGGATGTAAAGCGCTGCCGAAACAATCGGCACAATCGGCAGCACGCAAGTATCCGTTTGAATGGGAAGAGGCGACGATACCAGAACTGCAAAAAGCGATGAATTCCGGGAAGGTCACTTCGGTTTCTCTGGTTCGCGCTTATCTCGGCCGGATTCGCGAAATCGACCAGTCCGGACCGCGTGTCAACTCTGTCATCGAGGTCAACCCGGACGCAGTAGAGATCGCGCGGGCGCTGGACGATGAGCGAAAAAAGAAGGGCGCGCGCGGGCCGCTCCATGGGATACCAGTTTTGCTGAAGGACAATATCAACACGGCGGACCGCATGATGACCACCGCCGGATCGCTCGCGCTCCTGGGTTCCATTGCACCGCGGGACGCATTCCTGGCAGAGCGACTGCGCGCGGCAGGGGCGGTGATTCTTGGGAAAACCAATCTGAGCGAATGGGCGAATTTCCGGTCGAACCGTTCGACGAGCGGCTGGAGCGGGCGTGGTGGCCTTACGAAAAATCCTTACGTTCTGGATCGGAACACTTCCGGTTCCAGTTCCGGTTCCGGGGCCGCCGTCGCGGCAAACCTTTGCGCGGGCGCGGTGGGAACGGAGACGGACGGTTCGATCATCTCGCCTTCGACCTATTGCGGAATTGTGGGGCTGAAGCCAACCGTTGGATTGATCAGCCGCTCTGGCGTGATCCCAATTTCGTCCAGCCAGGATACGGCCGGGCCGATGACTCGGACTGTGACGGATGCTGCCATTCTGCTGGGCGGAATGGCAGGAGTTGATTCCTCCGATCCGGCGACCGAAAGCAGCCAGGGAAGATCAGCACCGGACTACACGGTCTTTCTGGATAAGGAGGGCCTCCGCGGCGCGCGGCTGGGTGTGGCCC
Organism: Verrucomicrobiia bacterium; assembly: GCA_036002705.1. Lineage (GTDB taxonomy): Bacteria > Verrucomicrobiota > Verrucomicrobiia > Limisphaerales > SXQI01 > DASVNK01. The sequence continues at coordinate 9,543 of DASYTB010000034.1, read as the reverse complement.
GGCATTTTTTTCGTTCTCGCAATTCGAAAGTAACGAAAATTCTCGAAGCGGCTCTTGAGACATTCAAGAGCGGCGGGGCTGAATTGGTTGATCCGGTTGAGTTGAAGAGCTTCGATCAGATTGGCGATGCCGAATATCAGGTGATGCTTTACGAATTTAAAGATGGCTTGAACAAATATTTCGCGAGCCTCGGCCCCAACGCGCCGGTGAAGTCGCTCAAGGAACTAATCGAGTTCAATGACGCGCACAAGGCCGAAGAGATGCCTTATTTCGGGCAGGAAACTTTGCTCGAAGCTGAAAAGAAAGGACCGCTCACCGACCGGGAATACCTGGAAGCGGTCGAAAAATGCCGCCATCTTTCCCGGGCCGAAGGAATCGACGCGGTTATGAACGAGCACCGGCTCGATGCGATCATCGCGCCATCTGGCGGGCCCGCGCACTCGACTGATCTCGTGTATGGAAATCGCGATACCGGCGGCAGTTCATCGCCCGCCGCCATTGCCGGCTACCCAAGCATCACCGTTCCAGCCGGAATGCTACACGGCTTGCCGTTCGGCCTTTCATTTTTCGGCCGCGCTTACAGCGAGCCAGTTCTTTTGAAACTGGCTTACGCATTCGAGCAAGCGAGCCATGGGCGCCAACCGCCCGAGTTTTTGCAAAGAGTTGCTTGAACAATCGGTATTCCTGGAAGCCTACGGCACCGCCGCCACCTCGCCCGGTAGGCCCAGTTCGTTATGCAACCGCTCTATATTGGCTTTGATGCACTGTAGGTAATAATTTGCCCCATTCGGGTAAGGCCGGTTCAGGAAATGGTAAAGCCCCAGGAAATCGTTGCTGATTTTTGGAATCACGTAGCTCTCCCAGAAAACCGGTGTTTTCCGTTTCAATTCCGTGGCGTTGTTGAAACCTTCGGTGTTGGGGTTCGGATGGTATCGATTGGATTCCTCGAATTCCTGGTAAAGAATCGAAAGCTTCTCCACGTAGTCGTCGGCGGCCATTTGCCCGAGAAGATCAGCGGTTCCGAGAGCGAACCCCACCTTTTTTTCCAGTTCACCCTGAAAAGGGATCGAGCGCAGGTCCGCGTTTACGCCAGTGCACCGGATCATGTTTTGCACGGCGCGAACATCCGGCAGCGGAAACCCTTTTTCTTTGAGCAAAGCAGCGGCAAAATCGGCGCTCCGGGAAACGTGAACGAGCGTGTATTTCGCGCCAGTGCCTTCAGTGTCACTGAGCTTTTTGAGATAGCCTGTATCGTGCAAAAGAATGGCCAGCAGCCCGAGTTCAAAAGCCCGCTGCGTCAACTGCGGCTGAGAACCAGCGCTTTGATAACCTTCGAGCAAGCGCACAAAGCAAAGGGTGACCTGGAGCGTATGTTCAAGATCATGGTACTTCGCGTCTATTCGCTGGTAATCCGCGTAGCGGCCCGCAAACGCGTCTTCGATCCACCGGAACGCCTCGTCGATAAATTGCAAACGACCGGAGGGAAACAGTCGAGCGTATATCTCCCGAACCGCATTCTTCACCGCCGGCAGGCTCTTTGTCTTGATTTCGGGAAACTGTTGTTCCATCCGGGTTTGGCTCCGTCTCTGGGCTCGCGGTACTCTAGCAAAAATGACGCCCTTTTACCAAACAAAAAGCGGGCACCGTACAGTGCCCGCTCAACCCAAACAACCAAACGAACCTCCAACCCAGAACTGGCTGGAGCCATAAACACAAGCGGCGCCGGCCGCTTGAACCCCGAACAAACCAACTACATCGATTCAGACGCGCCACGAGGCTAAAATGTTCAAAGTGGCGGCCAGCTTTTTTACGCTCGACCATTAACTGCTCTGCGCCAATAAGTTGAGGCACAGGTGCGTGTAAAACGAAGCCAAAGGGACTTTGGCTGATGAATGAAAAATGCCAATCTCAAGATTCGTTGGTGGCCCGCAGTTCTGATTATTCTGTTCGCTGCTTCTGTCCTGACCATGGTATGGGCGTGGCCGGAAACCCAGCGCCAGCAGAGGTATCTTCGTTCGGCGGGGGTGGTGCTTGTCTCCGGCTTCCTCTTGCTCATCTGGCTGCTGCTATTCTCCCGAACTCGGTGGAAAATTCGGCTGGCATTCTGCGCCATTGTCATCCTGGGCATAGGCGGTCCGGCCGTTCTGTTGCGAATCCGGGGCGTGAATGGGGATCTACTTCCAATTCTCGAACCTCGCTGGAAGGCTAAAGAATCATTGCCAGAGAACCAGCGCCAGCCTGCCGGAGGTCTTGTGCAACCCTCGCCTAAAACGGCGCTGGCCGGCTTTCCCCAATTTATGGGGCCCGCTCGCAACGGCGTCTTGGCGGGACCTGAACTCGAGACAAATTGGTCGCGTTACCCTCCGCAGATTTTATGGCGGAAGCCCCTTGGGAGCGGTTGGTCCGGTTTCGCGGTACAGGATGGTCTCGCCGTCACCCTGGAGCAGAGCGGCGACAATGAGTCCGTGGTTTGCTATGACGCGATCACCGGCGCGACGATCTGGTCTCACGCCTACCCGGCGCGTTATGCGACAACCATCGCAGGCGAAGGACCGAGATCGACGACGACGATTCAGGACCATCGCGTTTACAGCTTCGGAGCGACCGGGATTTTGAAGTGCATCGATCTGGCAGCCGGGAATGTGATCTGGACGAAGGACGCCGTTCAGGAGAGCGGCGCGCGGATTCCGGATTGGGGCTTCGCCAGCTCACCTCTCGTTACCGGCGGCGAGGTCATCGTGAGTGTGGGCGGGGCGGATGGACCCCTCCGCGCTTATGCCGCGCAAGATGGGAAGCTCGTTTGGGCGAGCGGGCGCGGCGGACCCGATTATAGCTCGCCGGTCTTTGCAAGTTTTCTTGGAACGCCTCAAATTGTGGACTTCAGCACGGTGGGCGTCGTCGGGCACGCTATGGACGGGAAAGTTCTCTGGGAGTATCCATGGCCGGGCGGACATCCCCATATTAGCCTCCCGATTGTCGTGAGTTCGAATCTTTTTGTCGCCTCCAGTGGCTACGGCACAGGCGCTGAGTTGGTCCGGCTCGATCATGACCCGCGGGACCCGGGAGGCCGTTGGAATGGGTCGCGCGTCTGGAAAAGCATTGGGCTAAAATCCAAATTTGGGCCGCTCTTCCACTACGGAGAATGCGTTTATGGCCTCGATGATGGGATTCTCACCTGTTTGGAGCTAAAAACGGGACAGCGGCGGTGGAAAGATGGGCGTTATGGACATGGCCAGGGACTTCTGGTTCATGATTTGTTGCTTCTGACGAGCGAAGGAGGAGAAGTTATTCTCATCAAACCAAACCCCGAAAAATTGATGGAACTGGGGCGATTCAGGGTCTTTTCGGAGAAGACCTGGAACCCTCCCGCCCTTGCCGGTGAATATCTTTTGGTCCGGAACGATCAGGAAGCGGCATGCCTCCAGCTTAGGACACGAAACAGAGCGAAAGAATAGCCGTTGTTTCATTTGCAAAACAGATTTTCAGCCGTTAGCATAAAGGTTATGCTTGGCACGACCCAAGTTCCGCGGAACTCAAGTGTGTTTGCCCCTTGTGATTGCGGGCTATTTTTTTGGCTCAGCGACTTTTGGGCACTTTCGCCGCATTGCAGGCCAGACTTCAGGAAGGGACAGGGAAAGCTCGGGCATTAATTGTTGTATAAACCCTGCATTTGGAAGCATGGGTCCCGCCCTACCCAAAGCTTATCTGCTGCTTGAGCCGCGGCCGTTGTTTACGCGCGAGATTGCTTCGCGCGTCCTTTTTATCAGTTGATCACACCAGACCAGAACGCGACTATGGTTAAACCCTCCACAAAACATTCCAGCGCCCGTGCGGGCGCGACAAAATCAACCCGCAAATTGAAACCTGCCAAATCGTCCTCGGAGCGGCCTTCCCATCGCCCGGCCAAGGATAAAGAAGCCAAAAATCAAAAAATCCTGAAGCATTTGATTCGCCTCAACGGAGACCGGACCGCCTCGACGGCAGGAATGCCTCCGCTGAATCATACCGCCGCGCCGAATTCCCTGGTTCCCCTCGTTGAAGGGCAGCCGGCGGCGAATGGCCACAGCAACGGCGCGAAACCGGAAGGAGCGTTCGACATTGGGGAGAAAGTTAAGGAGTTGGTCCGTCTTTCCAAAGAGCAGGGCTACCTGACCTATAACGATATCAATGACGCGCTACCCGACAATATCGTTAATCCGGACGATCTCGATGAGATCTATACCCAACTCCATAATCTCGACGTTGAAATCGTCGATCAGGCCGAGGTCGATGTCGTCAAGCAGCCCGAGCAGGAGGAGGACGAAAATAAAGAAGACGCCAAGATGCGTCTCGATATCCTGGACGACCCCGTTCGCATGTATCTCAAGCAGATGGGACAGGTGCCCCTGCTGACGCGCGAGCAGGAAGTCGAGATTTGCAAGCGAATCGAGGAAGCGGAAAATCAGGTCAAGGCGATCATCTACAGTTTCGGTTTCACCGGCAAAGAACATATCGCGCTCGCGGAAAAGCTGATTTCCGAGCCCCCCAAGGAACGGTTCGACCGCGTCATTGTTGATAAGAAGGTTGATAATCGCGACACGCATCTGAAGGAGCTGCGCCGTCTCGTAAAGAACGTTCGCAAGCTCGACCTGGAAGTCGATGAGAAGTACGCCGCCTGGCAGGGCGCGGGCAACAACGCCGAGCGGAAGCGAAAGAACAACGATTTCCTGCGCGCCGACGTCCGACTGCAGCGCACCTTCGGAAAGTTTTTTTATAAGCAAAAGGTTCTGGAGGAAATGGCCCTCGTCGCGGACAACGTCTATGACAAAATTCAGGCCAGCCTCAAGGCGATCCACGAATTCGAAAAAGAACGCCCCTCGCCGCAGCGGCAAATGCTGATCCAGGGCGAACAGAAGAAAGTCAAAGCGCTTGAGGAATTCGTCCGCATGCCCGCCGATAAATTTCTCGAAGCGCACCGGCAGCTTAAACATTTCGCCGACAAAGCGCACAAGGCCAAAACCGAGATGGTGGAAGCAAATCTCCGGCTCGTCATCTCCATTGCCAAGAAATACACCAATCGCGGCCTTTCCTTCCTCGATCTAATTCAGGAGGGCAACATGGGCCTGATGAAAGGCGTCGAAAAATTCGAATATCGCCGCGGGTTCAAATTTTCCACTTACGCCACCTGGTGGATTCGCCAGGCGATCACCCGTTCCGTGGCTGACCAGGCGCGCACCATCCGCATTCCCGTCCACATGATCGAAGTGATCAACAAGCTCATGCGCGTGCAGAAGCAGTTGGTCCAGGATTATGGACGCGAGCCAACCCCCGAGGAAATCGCCGACGAGATGGAAATGCCCGTGGACCGCGTCCGCGCCATCCTGAAAATGGCGCAGCAGCCCATCTCACTGCAATCTCCCGTGGGCGATAGTGACGAAGCCAATTTCGGCGATTTCATCGAGGACAAAAAGGCCGAGAATCCCATGGACATGACCAGCTACAGCCTGCTCAAAGGCAAGCTGCAGGATGTCCTTTGCAGCCTTACCGAACGCGAACGCAAAATTCTCGAGCTGCGTTTCGGTCTTGTGGACGGCTACGCCCGCACCCTCGAAGAAATCGGCAAACAATTCAAAGTGACCCGCGAACGCATCCGCCAGATCGAAGCCAAAGGCCTGCGCAAACTCCGCCACCCGACCCGCATCCGCCATCTCCAGGGCTTCCTCGAATCCGACGAAACGGCGTAACTTTTCATCCTCGATAAATTGACTCTTTCATGGGAACCGGCAGGATTACTCCTGCCGGTTTTTTATGATTTTTTTTGGCTCCAGCCGTTGGATATCGGGGCTCATTTGTCTCTGCCTCCTTTCTTTCCGGCTGCTGGATATCTTAGCAAACCAACCGCCTTCGATCTCTCCGATCCCCGACCAATTTTCACAATATCTGTGCCTCCCGGTCAACGTGCCGTTCGGCGTTTCTGATCCGGACACGCCGAGCGACAAGCTCGTTGTGACGGCGTTCACCCCGAATGAGTTTGTCCTGGAGAGTACGAATATCACCGTGACCGGCGTCGGCGCCAACCGAACAATCTCACTCGTGCCGACCGGCTTTGGGAGAGCTGTTATTACAGTCAGCGTTACGGACGGGGTTGCTGAGGCAAGGACGTCGTTCGAGTTCGATGTTTCTCCGTCCTATCACGCCCCGACCTTCGGGCCGATCCCGGATAAAGTGACCGACGAAGATACTCCGTTAACGTTTTCGCTCTCAGCGTCGGAATTCGATGCGGAGTTTTGTCCTGGCTTCCGTCCGGTATGGTTTGCTGCATCCGATAACGAGGTTCTGCTGCCGAACTCCAATATGACGGTTATTGCGACTAGCGCCACCAACGCGGTGGCGATCCTCAGACCTTCTCTTAATCAAAGTGGGCAAGCCCGAGTTTCGATTTCGGTCAGTGACGGCTCGTCCGTCATACGACAGAGTTTTTACCTTACCGTAAAGGCGGTGAACGATCCGCCTGCCATTTCGCCGATAGCAGACCAGCTTGACTTCACCCCGTGCGTTCCGCGGGAAATCTCTTTTGTTGTTTCGGATGTGGATACGCCGGTCGAGAACCTGAAGGTGACGGCGTTTTCCAGCGACACAAATCTTCTGGCGAACACGAATCTAACGATCACGGGTCTTGGAACGAATCGGACACTCTCCCTCGTCCCGACCAACTACGGCACTACCGTTATTACCGTCCTCGCCAGCGACGGCTTAGCTGAAACCAGGACCTCATTTACTTTCGATGTTATGGGTCTGCCCGGCCCCCCCACCGTGAATATGATTCCGGATCAAATCACGGACGAAGATACTCCGCTGGTGCTGTCGGTCGTTACGTCTGGCTTTGCTCGGGAGTTCTGTCCGGATTTTCAGCTTCTTTTCTTTGCCGAATCCGACAACGAATCACTGCTTTCAGGATCGAACATTACATTCACGGTCACAGGGAATAGCTCCATGGCTCTCTTGAAACCGTCCCCAAATCAAAGCGGACACGCGAAAATCGCTATCGACGCGAGCGACGGGCAGGCCGTTACTCGGCAGAGCTTCTATCTCACGGTAAATCCAGTGAACGACCCACCCGTCATCTCACCGATCCCAGATAAAGTGTTTCCAGGATGCTCTCCAGTGACGGCAACTGCTCCTTTTGCCGTTTCAGACCTAGATAATCCGGTTGAGGATCTCATTGTCACCGCCGTCTCAAGCAACACAAATCTGCTCGCGAACACCAACATTGTTTTGAGCGGAACGGGCGCGAATCGGCTGCTTTCCTTTTCGACGACGAGCGCAGCTACCGGAACAACAAAGGTAATCGTGACGGTGAGCGATGGATTGGATTCGACGGATACTTCATTCAATTTGACGGTCGCGTCCTATTTACCCCCTACGTTCGTTTTTCCCATTGCGGATCAAACCCTTGAGGAGAACGTCGCCTCAACCGTCAAAGTCCGCGCCTCCGATCCAAACTGTAACGTAAGGTTTACCTTCTACGCGACGAGCGATCAGCCGGATTTGTTTCCGACCTCAAGCCTTATAATGATCCAAACGGCCAGCGCCGAGGCGGCATTGATTCTCGCGCCGGCGACAAATCGGATCGGACGGGCCAAAATAACCGTAAGCGTGAGTGATGGTGCGTTTGTCACACGCCAAAGCTTCTTTGCCACAGTTAATCCTTTCGCTCGCGCCGAACCACCGTTGCTTTCCGGAACAAATCTGATCCTTTCTTTTACCGCCTCAGCCACGGCGGATTTGATTCTCCAAAGTTCCTCTGACCTCCGGTTGTGGACTCCGGTTACCACGAATCGCGTTGCGAGATTACTCCATTACAGCACGCCGTTAATTAACTCTGAGCCCGAGACCTTTTTTCGGGTGAAGCTCGAAAATGCGCAGTGAGGCGCGTTTTGTTCGTTTTCGGAATTGCCTGTTGTGAAGGACCACTGCCTCTGGTATTCAGAAGTGTGTCGTTGCGCTCACGCGATCGCTGTTCCTGGGCGAGGCGGCGTGCCGCGACGAATCAGATCGATGGATATCCAAGCAGCAGTGCTCTGCGACTCAGCCGCGGATTATCGGGGTAAGCTCTGTATTCTCGGAACGTTCGATACCATCGTGACTCAGGCCCTGCCTTCCACCCACCCGCACTGTTCGATCGCTCTGCGCATTGTCTTTCGCGACTCCGATGAGGGGACGCACAAATTGAAACTGCGCTTGATCAACGAAGACGGCAAAAACATCCTGCCCAATATCGAGCCGGAATTGAACGTCAAGCTGCCTGAGAATGTTTTTTTCTACTCGCGCAATCTCATCTTCAATTTGCAGCAAATAAAATTCGAGCAGGCGGGCCTCTATTCCATCGACGTCCTGATCGATGAGCAAATGATCGCTCGCATCCCGCTTCAGGTCGTTCTCGGCAAAAAGGAAAAATAGCGGGCGTCCTCCGTCACGCGCGTGCTCGCCATCGAAGGGATGACTTCAGGTGCTGACTGGAATGGTGACCTCGATTTGGGTTCCGTGTCCTGGCGCCGAATTGAAGATGACCTGGCCCTGGACGAGTCTCACGCGTTCGCGCATCCCGACCAGGCCAAGACCTGCATGGTGGCTTGCTGTCTTCAGGTCGAATCCCCGCCCATTGTCGGAGACGGCGAGATGAAGAACGTGGGCCTCTTTTCGGAGAACGACCGAGGCGTGGGTGGCCCCGCTGTGCTTGATGATGTTTTGCAAGGCTTCCTGCACGATACGATAAAGGCACAACACAACGTTCTGATCCAGAACCCGCGGAACAGCTTCATGTTTGAATTCGATAGTGAGGCCGCACTGCTTGCTGAGCTCATGGCAGAGGGAGCGCGTCGCGGCCACGAGCCCTAATTGATCGAGTTTGGCGGGATGGAGTTGGTAGGAGAGCTTATGCACGTCGGAGGAAAGATCGCTCACTCGGGAAGCGATATGGCCGATCAGTTCCTTCGCGGCGGAGTCCTTTTCCATCCGTCCGAGCCGATCGGTTTCAACCGAGAGCAGCGCCAGGCGCTGGCTCAGATCATCGTGGAGATCGCGCGCGATGCGTTTGCGCTCGTCTTCCTGCGCGGTGATCAATTTACCGCTCACTTCGCGTGCCACCGCTTCGGTTTCCTTGCGGTCTGTGATCTCGATCGAAATCCCGAGCAAATGGACGGAACCGCCGTTCGACATTGGTTGGACGCGACCGGTTTTTGAAATCCAGCGAATCGTGCCGTTAGGAAGGAGGATGCGATGTTCCAGGTAAAAGGCAGTGCATTTCTTCAGCGCCTCAGTCAGAGCGTGCTCGACGGCGGGACGGTCTTCAGGATGAACACGCGCCAGCCAATCTTCATAGCGAATATTCTCCCTGGGGAGATAGCCGTGGATCTCCTTCCATTTTTCACTGACCCACATATCGGCATCGAGCGCATCCCAGACCCACATGCCCAGATGGGCGGCATCCGCGGCCAGGGACATGCGTTCTTCACTTTCGCGGAGGGAGCGTTCGGCGCGGCGTCTTCTGGCAAGGTTCGTGAG
>DASYTB010000033.1:0-5831 GCA_036002705.1 Verrucomicrobiia bacterium | reverse complement strand
CCTGGCGGTCATTCTCGCATCCGAAGATGAGGTACATTGTCTCAAGATAGGGAACGCCGTTGCGAGTGCGAGCCTGATTTCTTGAAGCCGCGCAGCGTTGCGAGTTCCGAGTTGGGTTGCGAACCTCGACGGCAGAACGAGAAATTCCGGTTACCAAGAATCTCTCAGCCCGATTGCGTCCCGTTTAATGAACCGATTCGGCTTATCCAGCGCACTGGCGAACCCAAAACAAAACACATCTCAGCTCGAAAGTGGGAGCCGCTGTTTACTTGCACTTTACTTGCACATCTTCGTAAGTGCTTGATGCTGAATGGAGCGGGTGAAGGGAATCGAACCCTCGTCTCAGGCTTGGGAAGCCCACGTTCTACCATTGAACCACACCCGCAGAAGAGCGGGTATCAAGTAACACGGCGAATCAGCGGACGCAAGCGAAAGGAGCCACGGTGAAGCCACGGTGAGTTCGATATTACGCGCTCGATCTCAACTCTTTCGCAACACTTCCCGGATCTTCCCGAGGAATTCGTGGGGATGGAAAGGTTTTTTGAAGAACACGCCGTCCAGGGTTTCTTCCGCGATTTCTTCCGGAAGGTATCCGCTCATAAAGATGACATGGAGCGACGGTTTTTGCTCCAGAAGTTTTTCGGCCAGGGCTTTGCCATTCATGCCCGGCATGACGATATCGGTCACGAGCAGATCAATGCGGTTTTCCCATTCGGCCCAGACGTGCAACGCGTCTTCGGCGGAAGCGGCGGTGAGAATGTTAAAATCTTTGGATTGGAGGTAAGCGGACAAAAATTCGCGGATTCCAATTTCGTCATCGACTATTAGAATCACGTGTTCCCGTTTACCCGGAGTGGTGTTCAGCGCTTCGGCTGGATTCATGACGGCAACTCACACTAGTGTGGCGCGCCGAGATTTAAGAATCCAATCGGCCTAGTCAATTTATTTCGCGGCGCATCTTTCGGCTTTTTAAATACGCGCCGCTCCGCCTTGGCGATGGGGAAGTTTTTATTTTGCACTCGTCAGAAATATCCTCCGAAATTTGTCGGTTTCATTGGTTCTCCGTCATTCTTTGAGCGGCGGCTTTTTCGCCTGGCGCTTCGATAAATAGCGATGAAGGAGGAAGGCGAGAGCCACAACCAACAAAAGCCAAAGCAACCACGCCGCGGCGTCCCGAACGGAAGCAAGGAGTGGTATCTCGTCCTCTTCCGCTCCTTTGGTTTTCCGCCTCGAGGAAATAGAAGTGGAGGGAAGGGACGCGCCGTTTGTGTCATCACCCGCCGTAGAGCCGAAATGGATGCCCGAATAGTCGGGAAGGACTGCATGAGCCGCCAACACCGGGCCGTTCGTTTTTTGGTTCCTGGCACGGGACTGAGAAGAGGCGGCATTGGGTTCGATGGCTGGCGATTTCGTCTGCGTGAATTCGGAAAGAGCGCGATTTGCTGGCTCTGTTGGCCCGGCAGGTTTCACGGTGCCCGATCCGTCCGTGGGCTCTCCAGCAGTCCGATTCGCACCGGATTTTCCGAGCATTCCGGTGACCGTTGGGTCCGGGATGGTTCCGGGAGGACCAACGGGTGGACGAGGAAGAGTCACCGGATAGGGGATTTGCAGAAGGAGCGTTTTCCGAAGTTCCACGTGACCATCGGCGAAGAGAACGTTGCCGCGAGTTTCGTGCAGAGCGCGGGTAAAGGCCATTTCCAAATTGGTGGTTCCCGGGACGCTGGCGACATTCCAATCGCCCGCGAGGGCCTGGATGGAACTGCCGGACGAGGCGCGATAGTTCACCCAATAGCTGATGTTGCTCCGGGTCATGGCCGCGAAGGTGGTCGCGGCGGAACGGGTTGTGTCGGCCGGGCAGGCCGCGAGACGCGGGATCGCCAGTTCATTGGAGAGCGCCACGAAGTGGCGGGGCGAAAAGGATAAATTGGTGTTCGCGAGAAAGAATTCCCGGTTCGCTTCGAGCGAGCCGCCGTCGCTCATCGGCACCTGCATGGGAAAGCGGTCCTGATGGTCATGGCCGAACGATAGCATCCCAAGGCCGATTTGCCGTAGTTGATTCAGACATTGAACCTGTTTCGCTTTGACCATACTCCGGCCGATGGCCGGCAAGAGCATGGCGGCGAGGATCATAATGATGGCGATGACGACGAGCAGCTCCAGAAGCGTGAATGCCTTTATAATTTGTCGCTGGCGCAAGTTCATCTCGGCACGTCCAACTATAACTGCCGGGCGCGCGGGATGCATGTCATCTCTCCATATGACAGATGTCATATCGGGATATGACAGGACCCGGAGCTCGGTTTGAGGCGAATTTGGCAGACGGGCGAGATGCCCAACGGGGTGGAACGGAGCGCTGCGACTTGGGGAGTGCTCGATACTGAGGGATTACCTTTTTGAATTCGGCTGAGCCCCTTTATAATCGAGGATGGCCTCGCGGAGTTCCTGCTTATAGTCGCGGGTGGGTTCGGCGTAGCCTTCGCGGCGCTTCTGGAGAGCGGGGGCGATGATTTCAGCGCGAGGATCGATTTCGCGGCCGTAAATGATTGGCCATAGCCGGCGGCAATTGTTGGCCATGTCGTGGCCTTGTTCTTCGTCGAAGCTGGGACGGAAAAGGTCCACGCCCATTTGGAGTTCGTGGATCAATTCGGCCTCGGTAGGGTGCCCGGTCTTGCGCAGGACAACTCGGAAGGCCTCGAGGTCCTTTTCGTCGAGTCGATTGAGCTTGGCGATAAGGATGTCGATGGGATGGGGAAAACGCAGAAGGCAGTTGCCGAGTTCGGTGGTGCGAACGCGGTCTTTCCAGCGCGGGCTGGTGCGGAAGTTGAGTTCACTGCTCACCTGAATATAGAATGCAACGCTGTCCTGACCGAGACTGGCGCGGTCCACCAACTCCCTGAGTTCCTCGACATTGGAAAAGAGGTCCACATCCGCGCTGCTCAGGCGCGAATCCACCATGATTTGGAGTGGAGCGGAGCCGAAGACCGTGATCTCGAAAGCGCGGTCTGACGGTAGGGCAGCGGCGAGTTGCTTTAGCAACTGACCTGCCGGGGTCGTCAGGTCAATTGAACCAGCCCATGAGTCCAGGTCCATTTTTTTTCCTTGCGCGCAAAGACCACCAGGCCTGGTCGAGCAATCGATTGGTCACCCCGGGATCGACGGCAAGCCATTTCGCGAGGCGCTGATCGCGGACGGTCCAGGGTTTTCCTTCTTCCCGTTTTTGAATAAGGCGCGCCCCAATGCGGGCTTTGCGCCACCATGGATCCATGAGGCGTTCACGCGGTAGCGATGTCGATGCTGCGACCATACTGACCCGCACAGTTTAGCGAATCGAGACGGTAATTCAACTGCGGCAAAGGCCGGTGGGGAGAACCAAAGGCGCACTCGGCAACTTGTGACCGCGATGATCGGCACAGTGGCGGAGAGACATTTGATTATCGCTCTGACCCCGGTAACGTTGTTCAATTCAATGCCTGCTGCCGGTTCCGCCGACGTGACTGCCGTAGAGTCTTGATTCTGTCGTGCGACGTTTTTGCAGGTTGGGGCATAGAGGCGTCCGGTAGTGAGGAGTTGGGAGGTGTCGAGATTGCGGGAATTGAGGTCGCAAAGGGGCTTTATGCCCCCGGAGTATTTGTCGAAAAGGTGGACGCGCCGGAGCCTAAGGTTGGCTGGAAGATGTTGTTCGAAAGGCAATCCTTCACATTCAATTGAGCCAGAGGTGATTAGGCGTATTTCTTCAGAGTCTCGGCCAGGAATAGCGGCTTGCCTTTGGCCGAGAGAGAGAGCATCATCGATCCATTCCGAGGACCGAAGGACAAATTGTAACGAAAGCTGAATACGCCCCATCCCCACCCCGTCAATCACAATGACGAGCCAGATTAATTATTCGACAGCCACTGACGAAGTGCTCGTCAAGGCCGCCCAGAAGGGTGACATGGCTGCGTTCGAAGAGTTGGTCGCTCGGCATCGGGATAAAATCTACGCGCGTGCGTTCAGCATGCTGCGGAATGAGGACGATGCAATTGATCTTTCTCAGGAAGCATGGGTGAAGGGTTGGCAAAGGCTGATCCAATTCCAGGGTGAAGCCAGCTTTGCCACTTGGATGACGAGGATCGTCATTAACCTGTGCCTCGATCAACTGCGCAAGCAGAAGCGGATTAAGAGCGAATCGATCGACGAAATGAACGAAGAAACGGGCGGGGTCGAACGGCAAATGCCGGTGATCACTCCAAACCCGACGGAAGGCCTGGAAAGGACCGAACTCCGGCAACGGATCGATAAAGCGCTGGCGCAGTTGAGTTACGAACACCGGACGGTGTTGATTTTGCATGAATTTGAAGACTTAGAGTACAAAGTGATCGCTAAAAAGATGGGATGTTCGATCGGCACCGTAATGTCCCGTTTGTTCTACGCCCGAAGGAAAATGGCAAACCTGATGGCGGGACTGAGGCGAGAGGAACTGGAAACATGAACAACGATACCCAGCTAAAGGTCCAGGCGTATCTGGATAACGAGTTGGCTCCGGCTGAAGCTCGCAAGGTTTCGAACCTGATCTCATCGGATTCCGAAGCGCGCGACCTGTTCACGCTGCTCAAAGATACCAAAGAGCTTTTGGGCCAAAACGAACCCGTGTTGAAGTTAGACGACTCGCGCGATTTCTATTGGTCGAAGATTCAGCGCGGCATTCGGTCCGCCGAGAAGCTTCCGGCTGCGCGCCCCGCCTCGCGATGGTGGCTTAAGATTTTAGCGCCGATGGCGGGTGCCGTCGCGCTTTTCGCTTTGCTCCTGAGCATCACGAATCCCGTCAGCCAGCAGCCCATCGCGCAAAATATCATTTCGGAACCCAGGCCGTTGCACCAGGTTGAGGATCTTGCGCCCGATGTTTCAACCATCACGTACCGTTCCGAAGTGGATGGAGTTACGGTCGTTTGGGTGAACAGCCAATAAAGATCGCCGGTCGGGGTGCCGCCCATCATTCGCACGTATATGCAGTTTATCCATCGTCCGCTGGCAGTCATCCCAGCGCTCCTTTTGATCCTGGCTCCTGTTGTCTTCGCCGCGGACACAAACAAGCCGGCGCCGAAACCTGCCGAGCAGAAGCTTCAGGCCATCTTGATTTGGGGAACGGACGAGGACAAACCCGAGAACCCGCAGCATGAGCTGAACGAGGTTGAAGCGGGGCTGAAGGATAAGTTTCGGAACATTTTCAAATGGAAGAACTATTATCGCGTGGGCGAGCGAAGGTCTTTTTCGATTCACCCCGGTGAAACCAAACCCGTGCAACTCAGCCACAAATGTACAATCAAGGTGCATCAAAGCGACAAGGACGGATTGGATGTGGAGTTGATCGGCGAAGGCAAGCCCGTCCTCAAGCATCAATCGATGCCGCTGAAGGATCTCCTGATCATCGCGGGTGACGATAAAAACTCGACGGCGTGGTTTGTGGTGTTGAGGCCGGAATAGTTTCACCGGCGCACGGCGGTATTCGAGGAAAGCCAGATCAGGTCGGCCCATTGTTGAAGCCGTCTGTGCCATTTGTACCGTTCCTCATGCCCATTCGCGACTCCTTGCGCGGTAGAGACTCGGCTCTTGGGTCACTTTAGTGGAGCGTCACGTCACCTTTGCGTATAATCCACCTTCCTTTTTGCTTTACTCAAACGCAAGCTGCCAGCGACCAAGGGTTTATGGTACGGCTTTTGCTTAAAATCCCCTAAACTCAGGAAACAGTCGGCTCGATAGTAATCGGGATGGGTTTGTTGTTGTTTTGCAACAGACGGGCCTTTGCGTTACGATTGCGTGACAATTCTCACGGATTGAAAAGTTTAAATCAGGAG
>DASYTB010000032.1:0-1664 GCA_036002705.1 Verrucomicrobiia bacterium | reverse complement strand
ATCGTGAGCGCGCCGTTGAGGCCGAACTTCATATTCCCGGTGCCTGACGCTTCCTTGCCCGCCGTCGAAATCTGTTCCGAAAGGTCCGCGGCGGGATAAACCTTCTGGGCCATTTTCACATTAAAGTTTGGGAGGAAAACGACTTTCAAGCGTCCGCCGATCTCCGGGTCGTTGTTGACCTTTTCCGCGATGGAGTTGATCAGTTTGATAATCAGCTTCGCCATGAAATAGCCGGGCGCCGCTTTGCCGCCAAAAAGGCAGGATCGGCTCGGGATTCGGGCCTTCGGGTTCCGCCGCAGCCGATTGTAGAGAGTGACGATGTGAAGCGCGTTAAGATGTTGCCGCTTGTATTCGTGGAACCGCTTCACCTGAATATCGAAAAGGCTCGAAGGATCTAGCACGATATTTGTTCGCTGGCGAACCAGATCAGTCAAACGACTCTTGTTCGCGCCCTTCACCGCCTGCCACTGTTTTCTAAACCTGGCGTCCTCCGCGTGCGGCTCGAGCCGACGCAATTGGTCCAGGTCCTTGAGCCAGCTTTCGCCAATCGCGCTGGTAATCAGTTCGCACAGCGCTGGATTGCTCAACGCCATGAAGCGCCGAGGCGTCACACCGTTGGTTTTATTGCTGAATTTCGCGGGAGCGAGTTCGTAAAAGTCGCGCAGGACGCCCTCCTTCAGCAACTCGGTATGCAGCGCGGCGACGCCATTGATGGCGTGACTGCCCACGCAAGCCAGGTTCGCCATACGCACGTAACGTTCGCCGTGCTCATCGATCAAGGACATTCTCCGCACACGGTCCTCGTCCCCGGGGTAGCGCAGCCGCACTTCATCCAGGAAGCGCCGGTTGATCTCGAAAATTATTTCCAGGTGGCGCGGCAGGACGGAGGCGAAAAGCGGCAGGGACCAGCGTTCGAGCGCTTCGGGCAGGAGCGTGTGATTTGTATAACCGAACGTCAGCTCGGTGATCTTCCATGCCTCCTCCCACGGTAAATAGTGAATATCCACGAGCAGGCGCATCAACTCCGCGACGGCAATCGACGGATGCGTATCGTTCAATTGCACGGCAAAATGCTGGTGCACATTGTGCAAATCTTCACTGCGTTGCCGGTAAAGACGGATCATGTCCTGCAGCGCGCACGAGGCGAAAAAGTACTGCTGCTGCAGCCGAAGCTGCCGTCCCTGAATCGATTCGTCATTGGGATAGAGAACTTTCGTGATATTCTCCGAGGACATCTTTTCCTGCACGGCGCCGTAATAATCGCCTGTGTTGAAAGCGCGAAAGTCGAATGATTCGACCGCTTCGGCCTTCCAGAGCCGCAACAGATTCACGGTGCGGTTTTGAAATCCGACCACCGGAGTATCATAGGCCATGCCTCGCACCACTCGGTCCGGAATCCAACGATAGCGTTCAACGCCCTCCTGTTCGTAGCTTTCCGTCCGACCACCGAATCCAACGTCAAACACAATCTCCGGACGCGGTATTTCCCACGGGTTCCCGAGGCGGAGCCACTTATCCGTCAGTTCGAACTGCCAGCCATCGCGAATGGCTTGATCGAATATCCCAAACTCATAACGAATCCCGTATCCGATCGCCGGAACGCCCAGACTGGCGAGCGAATCGAGGAAACACGCCGCCAGCCGCCCCAGACCGCCATTGCCCAG
>DASYTB010000031.1:0-3485 GCA_036002705.1 Verrucomicrobiia bacterium | reverse complement strand
CATTGTAATCTGAAAAGCGGCCCCCCGCAAAGGAGGAACCGCTGTCACCCTTCACCCGAAGGGCCGGTTTGATCGAACCTTTTATAGCACAAAGAGTGCCGGGAAAGTAAAGGCCCTTCGGTTTGGTCGGTTTGGTTTGGGGCCGGAGTGGTTCAGAGCGATGGCAGTGCGCGGCAGAAATGCGCGTGGTCAAGCTTTCTTGAACGGACGACGGGCCTCTTGATTACAGCTCGTTCTATAGAAGCTGAGTGTAAAGGGTTTACTTCCTGGAGGAAAAGCCGCGCGCATTTGGCGTATTTGCCGGCCTTGAAAGAATCCAACTCAGATGATCAAGTAGGACCCCTTAATCCACTATCACCAAATGTTTGACCATATTGGGGTTTTTGTCTCTGACACTGACCGGAGCTTTCGCTTCTTTGAGCTGGCCCTCGCCCCTTTGGGAATCCTCGTGAGAGAACGTCAGCGAAAATGGGGTTCGATTGTGATGAGTTCGGAGGAGTGGCCCCCCTTTCTTTGGATCGGCCCGGCCGAAGGCACTTACCATGGCACGGAGGTCAAAATAACTGACCGGCGGCCTCTGCATTTAGCTTTCAAAGCGCCGTCGAAGACGGCGGTGGTAGAGTTCTATCGCATCGGCCTGGAGCAAGGAGGCAAGGACAATGGCGCTCCCGCCATCTGCGGGGACGGTGTCTATGGAGCCTATTTGCTCGACCCGGATGGCAACAATATCGAAGCCATTTATCGAGAGAAATGATCTATTCGCAAAACCGCTTCTCGACGCCGCATGGAAGTTAGAGCTTGGGGTGTTTTCTCGCCAGGCTTCGAGCTTTAGATGATATTAAGGACCGTGATGAAAAAGTGACCAAAGGCCGAAACACGGTTTGGCTATCCCAAAGGTTCTTCAATTGACCTCCGGTGGTCCAACAAAGGCCGGAAGTCGGCGAAGGAGATGAGGTGTTCGCATCTGAGAGACTTCTGCCGAAGCTGCAAGCGCGCACGGATGACAATCCTCGATCGAGCAAGTACCGGTCGGTTGACCTGAGATTCCAGGATGCATGCGTTTACCTGGTGGCTTGGTTAGATTATGAAGGAGAATTTGGCGGGACGGAGTTCCCCTTCGCGCGACTGTATCTAGTGGCCGGCGGGCGTTATAACCTCCCGGTGCGGCGTCTGATCGATTGGTCCAGAGCGGAAGACTTCTCGGTAACCTCAGTGGATCAAATGTTCTTCTTGCAAGCCCCCAGCGCGGAATTCTGGACCAAGGTCGCCAGGCACAAAACGTTTGAAGACTGCATCGATTTGCTGATTAAGGATCCGAGTTTTTGATCTTTGCGAATCGATGTCTTGGTGCATTGTCGAATCCAAAAGAATTTGCGGATCTAGTGGGTGAGATCCCTCACTACGACATTAAAAGATCAGTGTCCCAGAAACTAGCGTTCGTTTCGCTCCGAGTCCATTCTCAATTCCGGCGCGCGCGATAGAAGAGATGGGTGTCGTTTTGAGGACCCGCTTTGTCATCAATGGTGCCGCTGCCGGAGACTCCGATGGTCAGTGGGAAAATGTCCGCCCAGTGGGCAAGGTCGGTGGATTGTTCGATGGTGTAGGTGCCGACGGGCCCGGCGACTGTGAGTCGAATCGCGCCATCGGTTTGCCTGGCGGCCGAGAGTTTGGCGGATGCGCCCCCAACCGGGTTGACGGTGATGCTCACGGGCGCTGAGTCGTTCGCCGCGCCGAGATTATCGAGAGCGCGCGCGAATAAGCGGTAGCTTCCGGCGGTGACATTGGTCCAGAGAAAGGAGTATTGCGGGCCGATGGACTCGCCAATTTTGTCGGCGTCCTGGTAGAATTCGACTTTGGCAATGGTGCCGTCGGGGTCGCTGGCGCTGGCGGAAATGGCGACGGGACCGGGCGTGGTGAAGACGCCGTTGTTGGATGGGGCGAGGAGGTTCACGGAGGGCAAGGCGTTTGAGCTGGTAAATGTTCCGCGCCGGTAAATTACACCCAGGTTGGCGTCCGAGAGCCAGAGCGTGGGGAGGCCGTTCGTGGTGAGCCGATTGGCGCTGAGCTGCTGTTTGACCAGGGAGAAGCCGGTTTGGAATGCGTTAATGTCCTGGGTCGCAAAAACGACCGCGGTGTCATCTCCGTTGAAGCAGGGAAAACCAACGCCTTGGCCGACGAAGCCAACTCCGCCGAAGTCGCCCGTAAAAAGATCCATATTAACGATATACGTCGTAAACGTGACAGCGTCCTGCGCATCAAAGGTCAAAAAGCGCGTGCCCGTGCGGCCGATATTGGGATTGCCTGTGTTCACGCCGTCAATAGGTGGAACTAGAACGGTGGTCGTGTCGGTCGGAAGATTGATGCGGAAAACACTCCAACGCTGGACGGCGGTGCCACCGAGTCTAATCTGCGACACGGCGTCGTAAAACAGTTGCTTGCTGTCCGACGTGAAGACCATGGATTCGGCGTGGAGAACGCTATCCACGGGGTTCCCGTCGATGGTAGGAGCCAACAGGTCGTAGGTTTTAGTTGTGCTTTGCGCTAGATCAAACACGCTGATTCGATTGTCGGGCTGGCCGGTGGCGGGATCGACCAGCACAGCGGCGATAAGATTCGCATCGGGAGAGAGGGCCACCGAATAAACGGTTCCGGGCATTCCAAGACACCTGAGGCTGTTAGGGTCGTCGGTGCGGACGAGGCAAACATCAAAAGAGGCGTCCACAAACGCCGCGATGGTTCCATCGCCAGACACGGCGGGGCGCGCTATTTTGACCGAATCGACGAGAGCGACTCCGCCCGCGGGATCATTGAAGGCAGTTTCACGGCGGCCGAGAGCGCTGCCACCGAAAAATGGGTCGAAGCCAATCGCCAGAGTGGAATCCGGACCCTGGACGGCCGGAATGGGCGCCGGTTCGGGGGTGGGTGGCGTGGCAAGGATTTCAACTGCGTCGAACGCCTCGGCGGTTTTCCTGGCCTGAGTTGAGTCAGCGCCGAAGAGCGCTTCGGCCGAGGCGATGCACCCGAGGCGTGCGTCAATGAATTGAGATTGGCGTTGCAGACGTTGCGTGAGACAGCGATAAAAGATTTTTTCGGCGTCGCCGATGCCGATCGCCCCGTTCAAACCTTCCGCCAAAAGGTAGTAGGCGTGATTGATGATGCTGCTATTGATATGGACTCCGCCATGATCGGTATTGTCGCTGTTGGGGAGGTCGATAAACTCGCTCATCTTTGACGGATAGGGCTTGTTGAGACCTTCGATCTGAAGCGAGCCGGGGTTTTTCAAGTCCCGAAAAACTTTCCCAAGCTTCTCGCCCATTTTCCAATCCGCCTGGCCGACAACGGACGCTTCGACCGAAACGCCGAAGATATCGGAGAAGGCTTCGTTGAGGGCGCCGGGCTGGAGCTCATAGACCAGGTCGGATGAATTCTGCGTCACGCCGTGGGTTAGTTCGTGGCCGACGACATCCAGCGCCAGGGGATAGGGA
>DASYTB010000030.1:0-4498 GCA_036002705.1 Verrucomicrobiia bacterium | reverse complement strand
AACAGCGCCGGCGGCGTTATGGGCAAAATGATCGACGCACAATCCATCGTCGTGGCGAGCACCGCGACAGACCAGGTCGGAAAAGAAGCCGCCATCTTCCGGGCCGTCTTCAAACACAGCATCGTCCTCGCCGCGCTCGTGGGGCTGCTCATCATGGCCTACGCCTATCTCTGGCCCGGAGTGATTCCGTAGGGCGCTTCAAGCACCGTTGTAATCCCAAAGCCTTATGAAAAAACAGAAACTCTTCAAAACAGTGACCTTATTTCCACCGTAACTACCCGCGTCCAGAGTACGAGGAGGACAGCGCCGGGCCGCGGCGATTTCAAGGCCATGTGAACAAGCATGGAAACCGGTGTGTCCGCCCCTTGCTCGTCGCATGCATGTGGCGGTTGGTCTATTTCCAGCCCCCTCCCGGCTGGTGCGCAAATGGCGGTCCGCGCTCTGCGCTCCGAAAGTCAGCGGCTTCCGGCGGAAACAGATCATCGTGGCGACGGGCCGGCAATTCGCGGTGGACTGGTGGAGAATCCGCCCTGGACGTACGACGGCGGAGTCTCTGGCCTGGCCAGACGTGGCGATTCAGCGGATGTTTAATTTTGTCTGAATCTGCGCGGTTGTGAATCCGCGCAGCAGAATCGTTTTGTGCCGGGAAGTTTGCCCGCGCACCAGAAGGATACTGGATCGGCTGCGATCAAGAAGTTCCGCGAGAAAGGCAATTAGAGCTTCGTTTGCCGCCGAATCGACGGGCGGCGCCGTCACGGAAATTTTCAATTCATTCCCATGCACGCCAGCGATTTGGTTCCGTGAGGCGCGGGGTTGCAGCTTTATCGAAAGAACGACGCCCTCCGCGGTTTCACGGATAAAAGGTGGGTCCAAGCGAATGAGCCAAGGTTATCGTATTTCCTGCGTGCCCGTTGAAGTTCTAATAAGAACCTTTTTGCGGGCGGGAGGCTTCAACGTGTCACCGATCACGCGGCCGAGCCGCAGATCGACAATCGCGAGCACTTCTGCCTCGGGCGATGTGGGGCCAAGCTGTTCCAATTGGAGCAGCGAGTCCGGCATAAGAGTAAGAACTCCGCCGTAACTGCCGAGGTTAATGTCGATTTTCCCATTCGCGGCCGTTCTCGCCTGATCGCCTTGATGCAGGGTCTCCCCGCCGTAGGCCGTGGTCCAAATCCCGCCGCGGAAGAGGTCGGCGCTTCCTTCGACGCGAACGATTGCTGCTTCTCCTCCAGTTCGTGCCTCGCTGGGCGTCGCCGAAGTGGCGCAGCCACTCATTGCAGCGAGGATGAACAACGCGATTCCACTGAACAACGGTATTGGCAGACTCATAATCTCTAACTGCTTTTGTGTTCAATCCGAAGCCGTTCACTCGCCCAGAGTTTCTCTGTTTCGGTCAAAGCCGGTGGCGGCGGCGGCTGTGAGTAATCGATGTGGGGATAGAGAACACGACCCGGTCCTGAGGCGGTGATACCTAGTTCGGTGGATTGGATCACAAAGCGCTTGGCCAGCAAGGCCACGTATTTCGGCGAAAGCAGCGGCATCAATTGCGCGCTGATCTGATTCGCCAGCCGCTCGGAAATTCCTGCCACACCTCGCCTTCGAGATACGGGTCCATTCCTGGAAACGGAGAGGCCATCTCCTCGAATTATAACAAGTTTACTCCTGCGGATACAGCAGGATGCGGTCATGAACCAAAACGACCAGGTCGTTTTTCCCGTCTCCGGTCAGGTCCGCAATCAGAGCTTCGCGCGGTTCGGGCAGTTCATTGCGCCGGCTGCGGAAGGTCCGCTCTTCGAAAACCTGCCAGCGATTGGCGGGAACGAGCCTATGCGGTTCCTCAAAGGTCACCAGGTCGAGATAGCTTTTGGCCGTTTCCAGAAAGACCAGGTCCTTGCGACTATCCCCATTAAGATCGCCCGAAACCACATCGTGCAGATAGCCATCCTTGATCGGTGTCTCGTATCCGTCCAGCTCCGCCAGTTCCCAAACATCGCCGCCCAAATCCATCCAGCCGATGGTATTGAGGCCCACGAGCGAGACGGACGCCGGATGCGAGGCCTCGCGCAAAATTGGCTGCAAGGTGTTAAATTCGCTAAATGGCAGCGGCACGTTCCGAACCACTTGCCACACGCCCGCGTCATTCTTTTCTGAGACGCTGAGCCATTTCCGCTCCGCGTCAAAAAGAAACAAATCCGGAATCTTTTTTCCTTCCTGCTGGAGGGCGGCCGCCGCGACAATCCGCGAATTGCTTTCCGCCCCATTGATCTGCTCCTTCACATCGAAATTCCACTGTTCCTGGTCATTTGATTTGAGCACCACCGCGCGCAGGAAATTTCGCTGCGGCAGAAGCAATTCCGGCTTTCCGTCCCCATCCACATCCGCCACTCCGACCCACGGCTGATCGGGGCTTCCGCCGGGCGGCGTGACATCAATTTCTTTGAAATCGCCTTTTTTTTGCTGAAGCAGGACTTTCATTTTTTCGTACGGGATCAGCACCACCAGGTCGAGTAGCCCATCCTGATCGATATCATGGGAAATGAGCGCGCTCGGATTCGCTTTAAAGTTTTCGTTCAGCTTCTGGCGGAATAGTTCGCCGTTCGCCGTTCGAATTTGCAATTCACGTTTTCCCTCCAGATCAATGATCGCCGCCAGCGATGCTTCTTCGGCAAATCTGAGTTTCCCCACCACCATCGCCAGCGGACGACCGTCGCTCAAAAGCGATTTCGGAAAAGCGAGGCGACCCTTTTCGTCCAGGCTCGTCACGCCGATTTGCCGTTCGTCGTTGCTCAGGGCAAACACTTCCATTTTTCCATTGTTGTCCCAATCGGCCGCCGCGAGATCGGTAATCCCGGTGAGCGATGCAAACATCCGCGGCGAATCAAAGGAGCCGTCCTCACCTTGCAGAGAAAGCGCCAGTTGCCCGCTTTCAGGATCCGCCACCAGAAGGTCCGAGCGCCCGTCGCCATTCAAATCGGCCCAGAGCGTCCCTCGGCGCGTTTTTGATGTTTTGGTCAGCGGCATCATCTGAAACTGCCCGCGCTTCCAACTTCCACTGAGATCGTCCGCGGCTTTTTGGCGAAAGGATGAGATTTGAGCGCGTCCTGATTTTTGCGCGATGGTCACGATCTCGGTTTTCTTATCGCCATCGAGATCGTCCGCCCAATACGAGCGAATCGGCGAGAGGTTAAAGTGAATTTCCGGCCCGAGTTTGCCCGAGCTGTTTTGCAGCCGGAAGCGAAACGGATTTGGGCTATCCCAATTGACAAGCAACAGGTCGTCCCGCCCGTCGCCCTGAATGTCGAGCACCTGGATGGATTTGACCGTGCCGATGTAAGGAATCTTTTCCGGTTCCGCAAGGGTGCCGTCGCTCTTCTGCGCAAAAAAATAGATGAACGAATCGGCGAGCAGCAGCAGGTCCGTTCGCTTGTCTCCATTCAAATCGCCGCTGACCAGCGCGTACGGGTCGAGCGTCCCATCCTCGATGGCAAACCGTTTTGGCGCGCTCCATTTATTCGTGCCTTCATTGTATTGAACGATCAGTTCCCGTGGTTCGCCGTAATAGGCCAGGTCCGGTCGCTGATCGTTATTCAGGTCCGCCACGACCAGGGAAGAGATCCGCTTCTCCGAGGCGACGGATTGAATCCGAAAACGCGCATCCGGCGGCAGTTCGTTGATGTCATGCCCGGATGGGATCTTCTCGCTCGCGGGCGCGTTGGTTTTCCCAGTTTGATTTAAAAGAAGGGTAATGCGCGACCGGGCATTGTTCACCACGATCAAATCGTTGAGCCCGTCCCCGTCAAGATCGGCGCACTTGAGCTGCGTGATGGAGTTCTCAACTGGAAAGATCTCAGGTCCTTTGAAACCGAAGCGATTGGTTGCTTCATCTCCGCTGATCGGAAGACAGCGCAGGAAAATGAAGACAACCCCCACGCAAACCCCTGCAATGCAATTTCTGTTTAACATCGAGGAGTTAACTTGCCCTTTCCGCCGCTGAATTCAATTCAATGCCGAGGAGAAACAGGAAGGGGTGAAAGCCGAAGGCCGAATTCCCGAAATCCGAAAGAAGCCCGAAATCTGAAGAGTGAAAGATGTGCAAGATGCGAGAATGGCGGGCGGTTTTGGTAAAATGCGACACGGTTGGGGCGAAAAGAGAATGTTCGGTTGTACGGCAGAATCCCGAAATAATCAGCTACGCTCCTCCAGTCTCCCCGCTTAGGGAATTCGTAGGCAGGCGGTGCGGTTCTGGACTTCAAGAACAAGATTAGGTCCTCCCTTGTCGGATATCGAAAGCCGTCGTCACGCAAAATCCCGACCGTAATCGGGTTGTTCGTGGAAAGGTTCCAGCAAGAGCGCGCGTGATTTCGACGGTAAAAGGTGACCTTTCGTTTAGAGGTATCGGTCCTTTGAAACCAAACATCTTTGCGAGCTTCCGATTGACCTGAAACGGGGGTTGAGTCGTGACCGTTCCAATTATGATGGCCGTCGAATGCCGCTTTAG
>DASYTB010000029.1:0-5514 GCA_036002705.1 Verrucomicrobiia bacterium | reverse complement strand
GCCTACGGCTACCAGGGAACGGATGTGTGCGGGGTCAATCTTCAAACGAAAAAGGTGATAGACTACTCGAATTCCCCAGGCCAGTACGATGAACCGGAAGGAATTTATCCCGACGGAAAGTACACCCTCGTTGAATGCGATAAACAAAACCTAAAAGGTTCGGGATATGTAGATATCTGGAAACTTGCCCTCGATGGTTCCGGTCATTACGAGCGGCTCACTTACTTCAGCGACTATCCCGGATACAAAGCATCAAACCCGGTGGTGAGCGACGACGGCAACTCCATCGCTTTTCAAATGGCGAAATCACGGGAAGCAGCGGGAGTGGGCCACGGAATTTTTCTCTACGACATTGAAAAGGCGAGGAAGTAGTCCGCCACCTTTTCGGGAACCAATCGCAAGTCGAACCCGGATTCAAACGGGTCCTCTGGAACGCTCAGCACTCGTGCACTTGTGGCAACGACTTGTCACATCCATTCCTGACCCGTAGCTTCATTCGGAGTGGACAGCGTCGCATTCGAGTTATTTGGTTTTCAGGTTTACTGGTACGGCATTCTGGCCGCTGCCGGCTTTCTGGTTGCCTTTGGGACGGCCAGCCGGCGGGCCCCTCGCGTCGGAATCAGTGGAGAGGACGTTTTTAATCTCGCGCCCTGGATCATCGTGGGGGCGGTCGTCGGGGCGCGATTGCTTTACGTGATTTCGTATTGGGACAAGGAATTTGCCGGGCGTCCTCTCATCGAGATTTTTAAGATTCGCTCCGGCCTGGTCTATTACGGCGGATTGATTGGAGCATCGCTTGGCACGATTATTTTTTGTCGCAAATCAAAGGTGCCTCTCTGGCGCATGGCGGACGTCATGGCGCCGAGCATCGCGCTGGGACATGCTTTCGGCAGGGTGGGGTGCTTTATGACAGGCTGCTGTTACGGCCGTCCGACGGACTTGCCGTGGGCGGTTCACTTTCCAAAGGAGCACTGGACACATGGGATCGGCGTTCACCCGACGCAATTGTATGAATCGAGCTTAAACCTGCTGTTCTACATTTTTTTGGCGTGGCTTTTTCGTCGCCGGAAGTTCGAGGGGCAGATATTCGCGATTTACTTGATCGGTTACTCGTTCATTCGCGGGTTCGTCGAGTTTTTCCGCGGGGATTATAATCCAAGCCAATATCATTTCGGCGGGCTCGCCTCTCCCGGGCAGACGGTCAGTATTTTTATCCTCGCCGCCGGACTGATTCTTTGGTGGAAGCAGCGGCGTGGCGCTGCCGTTCACGGCACCCCCGCGCCTGCGTAAGGAAAGATCGTTAGGGAAGATGTCTGATCGACTCGACTCACTAATCGTGGAGATCTCGGCGCCGGGAGAACGGCTCGATGCTTATTTGCGGGCGCATTTCCCCGCCGTGTCGCGAGGCACGCTGCAAAAGCTAATTGATACGGGTGACGTCAAGGTCAACGGACATGAGATTAAGCCGACCTATTCGCCGAAGGCGGGCGACCAGATTTCGGTGACATGGCCTGAGCCGAAAAAGCTTGAACTCGCTCCGGAAGAAATGCCCCTCGACATTCTCTATGAGGATTCCGACTTGCTCGTGCTGAACAAGGCTCCGGGTTTGGTGGTGCATCCTGGAGCAGGCAATTACGAACACACGCTGGTGAACGCCTTGCTTCATCATTGCCAAGGCGAATTGAGCGGCATCGCGGGTTACGCGCGACCAGGGATTGTTCACCGCCTTGATAAAGATACCAGCGGCTGCCTGGTCATTGCCAAAAATGACGTTGCCCATCTCGGACTCTCGGATCAATTTCGCAACCGTTCGGTGGAGAAGATTTATCACGCGATTCTCTGCGGCGATCTGCCGCTCCCGTCGGGCGAAATCAGCGCCGCCATCGCGCGGCATCCGTCCCACCGACGTTCCATGACGGTAGCCGAGCGAGGTAAAGGCCGCGAAGCGCGGACGAGCTATCGGATTCTGGAGCGGCTCCATTGCGCGACCCTTGTACAGGTCGTTTTGCACACGGGGCGGACGCATCAGATCCGCGTGCATTTTCAGCATCTTGGGTTTCCGCTGGTGGGCGATCGCGTTTATGCCGGAAAGCAGAACGTCCGTCTGAGCACTCAGACCAACTACGCAGCCGGGCGGCAAATGTTGCACTCGTATTCGCTGACGTTCAAACATCCGCGCACCGAGAAAACGATTTCCGCGACTGCTCCCTGGCCGGAGGATTTTAAAACAGCCGTCCTCACTCTTAGAAGACATTAAGAGGGCATCAATCCTACGGGAAGGGCGGTTGCGCAAATTTAGCCAGAACCTCTCTCATTTTCGCAAAACTGCCCGGTGGCACCAGACCTGCTGCTTTTTGCGTTCACAAAAATGAGAAAAGGTCTGCCGATAGTGAAAGGAATTCTCACAAATGAAAACCATTGCGACTGTTTCACATATCTATCGGGTTGCTATACTCACCTCCCTCGTCGGCATGGCGGTGCTTTCTAGCCGAGCCGCCGTCCCTAACGATTACCCGTCAAAGAACTTTACAAGTCCAGTTTCAGGTTTGCCGCCTAAAAGTTCCGTTCTAGCGCAGGAATCTGTGCGCAAAGCAAAGAATTTTGATCAGTTTGCCGCGGCGATTCATCAGGTGGAAACCTCCGGAAACCAGGGGCGTCTTTATGGGGATGGCGGGCGATCCTACGGACCCCTCCAGATTTCTTATGCAACCTGGAAGGACGCAACACGTTTCGCTCCTTCGATCGGCGGACGTTATTCTGAGTGCAAGGACTTAGCGTATTCCAAGAAGATCATGCTGGCCTACCTGGAAGCGCACGATCCGGTGGCGCTGCATAATGGAAATTGGGAAGTGTGCGCTCGGCTTTGGAATTCGGGCCCCGGCTGGAAGCATAAGAAAAGACTTACGAATTCCTATTGGGCGGACGTAAAAGGTTGCCTCATGGCGAAAGTCGGCTAGGTCGATTGAGCGGCCTTTTTTTCAATAACGCGAAAAAAACGTATTTCTCAAGAATAGGAAGCTGCCTTCCGACTCGCCTTCCTTCCGCGCGTCAGTTAGGGCGATCCTACGAAGCACGGTTTCGGCTTTACCCGGAAATCTCCGCCACGCGGATTGGGAGGGTTGCCGTAAAGGTCGAGCCTTTTCCAAATTCGCTCTCCACGGTCAGGGCTCCGCCCATGATTTCACAAAACCGTTTGCTGATGACCAGGCCGAGCCCGGTGCCGCCATACTTCTGGTGAATTCCCGCTTCGGCCTGGGTAAACGCCTGAAACAATCGGCCCGCTTGTTCCGGCGTCATCCCGATTCCGGTATCCGAGACGACAAACGAAATGGCGGGCGCTCCGTTGAGCGTGACAGCGGCTACGCGCAAAGTAATGACTCCATTCTCGGTAAATTTCGCCGCGTTGCTGAGGAGATTAAACAAGACCTGGCGCACCTTCATCGAGTCCGCCCGGATCATACAGACCGTCCCGGGACATTCCAACTCGAGGCGGTTTCGTTTTTTCGCGATGAGCGGCGCGACGACGATGCGAATCTCATGAATTATTTCCTTCACGCCGAACTCTTCGAGCTTCAGCGTCATCTTGCCCGCTTCGATCTTCGACAAATCGAGGATATCATTCACGAGCATCAATTGATGCTTCGCCGCCGCCGTGATTTTTTCGAGGTCGGCCAAATACTGTTTTTGTCCCTCGTCGGCTGCCTGCTCTGAAACCAATTCCGAATACCCGATGATCGCGTTAAGCGGCGTGCGCAGTTCGTGGCTCATGTTCGCCAGGAACTGCGACTTCGCCTGATTCGCGGATAGCGCCACGTCGCGCGCCATCATCAATTCGGCGTTCTTCTTTTCGATTTCCACCTTGGCCGTGCGTACCTGGGCAAAGCTCTGCGAAAATACTTTCGCGAGGTAAATCGATCCGCAGATGACAAAGCCGGCGGCGCCAGCATTTGGAAAATAGATGCTGTATTTCGCGAAAACGTCTGCCGAGATTTTCCCCGCGAACAAAGAAATATAGAGTGCCGCGCGGCCAATTCCCGCGAGAACCAGCAAGAGGAATCCTGTTCCAACCAGCCACGCGCCTTCCTGCCCGCGCCAGACACTCCGCAGCACCACGCGGAGCATTTCCAGGAGGACGATGAAAAACGCAACGTAGCCGCCGCCAAGCGCCGCGAGCGTTCCCAGCGGCAGCCTTTTGTGCCCGACGCTGCTGTCCATTATCGACGAGAAGGATGCAATCTCCTGCCGCTTGGTCAGGAGTGCGCCTATGGCCACCGCCGCCACCGCGAGTACCGTCCAAAAGGTCAACGGCAATCGCCGATAAAAAAGCGAGTCGAGCACGAGCAGCCCAAGGGTCATGAAGGCCAGCGTTGAAACCGGCACGGCGGCGGTATCGGCGTCCGCGGCCGCACCGAAATAAATCATGTAGGCTGCCGCGCCCGCAAAAACTCCATAATAAAGGTTGCTCAACTTCGCCGGATACAAAACAAAAAGGAAAAAATGAATTAACGCGAACGGCACGAGGAGACCGGCGAAGAGTCCGGCCACAGCCACCTTGCGTTTCGTATAAAACGCTTCGAATTCCTTTGGAATCGGCAGTGATTGCAAGGAGTTTTGCGCCAAGCCGCGCACGATTTCATCCTTGTCGTGCCGCGCCCCAGCCAGGGCCGTGACCATGGTCAGTGACGGGTCTCGGGCTTTCTCGAGGAGCATCGCAATGAAGCGCCGGTGGTTCGCATCTGGTGACTGAAACAAGGAAAGCATTTTTCCCTCTGATTCCCGAAGCAGCGGCATCAGCCCCCAAATCATTTCCGTGTCGAGCCGCTCCAGCGCCGCCGGATCGACAGACAAAAGGTGATTGACGGCCACCGCGAAAATATTGGTGTTCTCTGCTGTTCGCCTTGGCGGTGGCAAATCAACTCGCAAGAGGTGTTGGTCTCCCGCTGGAATGCGGACGTCGCTCGCTTCGGTATGGGCGAGCAAGTGCGAGAAACGCAGCGTGATCGCATTCGTTACGGGGAGGATGGCTTTAAAAATCCCATCTCGGGATAAACGAGCCGTCACCAGATTTGTTCCCTGGAAGGCCTCCAGAATTACGGACTTCGCATCCGAGCCGTTGGATTCTCGCACCCGGGCATCGAGAAAGACTTCCTCCACTCCGATTGATCCGGGGATTTCGGTGAGATCGGCGCGGGCCTTGCCACGCAATTTTCCGTGCCACCCACTCGGCCCGCTATCCTGCGCGCCATTCTCAAAGTTCCAAAGACCTGCCAAATCCGGTTCATTTCCAGTCAGACGGCGATGCAGATTTGCCTTAATTTCCGCCTGCGTGAGTTCACGTTTCCAAACGCGCACCTCATCAATGAACCCGCGCACGCCGGAAGGAGGATCGTTCAGCGTGACTCTGTCTCCGAGTCGAAATAAGGCCGGAGGAACGGTTCGATCAAACCCGCCGGTGTAGCTGTCTGTGCCCATCAGCCAGCCGTTCAGGTAGAGCTTCATACCGCCGGGCCCGAG
>DASYTB010000028.1:0-4464 GCA_036002705.1 Verrucomicrobiia bacterium | reverse complement strand
ACAACACTGTGGCTTGTCCCGGGTGGATTTATGATGGGGCTGCCGGTTCAGGGCCTCACGCACAAACGTTGAGAATTGCTCACGTTCAATTTGGCCTCCCGTCGCGTAAAGCGACAGCCATTCTTGTCCGTCAGATCGGCGGAACGCGCTTTTGGTGTCCGCTGGCAGACCTCGACGCTGCCAAGCGCGCTCGTTTCACAACTGAGTCCAGCCAACCGGGAGACAAGGTCCTTGTGCCACATTACGGCTTAATTAAACTAACACCTTGGACTCGCCAAAATGGAGAGCATTCCGATTTTGAGACGATCAAAACGATCATCCCGCCTAAATACAGCACGATGGCGACTTTGCCTGGACCGCTCGGAGGACCGAACAGAAAACACTCTGATGTCAAGTCTTGGTTTTTTGCAAGGGGATGGATACTCTTCGGGCTATTGGAACAGGCGATCGAACCAATGCATGCGGGAGACGCCGAGGACGCGGAGGCGCAAGCTGGCTCTGTCTCGTCGGCGTCTCTGCGGCTTCAGTTTCAGCGACGGCCATTTCTCCCACTGGCGACTCTGCTAATCCTCGGGATTGTCGTCGGCCATCGATGGCGGATTGAACTGAGCTGGTGGGTCGGAAGCTGGTGTTTGGCTTTAATTCTCGTCCTTTTTGGCAAAACACGGCTCTTCGCAGTCGCGTTGACGCTTTGCGTCCTTGGCGGCGGCTTGTATGCGGCTCGTTATCAGATTTTTTCCTCCGATGACTTGCGTTTGATCATTAATGACAAGCCCGCTCTGGTGAAGATTAGAGGCAAGCTGGTTCAGACGCCTAACCTGCGCGACTTCTATCCGGGCACCAACGTCGTTGAATATTCGTATTCGCAGGTTCGGGTAGCGGAGATCGAGTTAGAGAAACAATGGCGCAAGGCTTCTGGAACGGTGTCCACAACGATGCGGGGCACGCTTGATCCTGCTTATTTCGAAGGACGCAGCGTTGAAGTCACCGGTGTGACGCAGCGTCCGGCCAAGGCGCAAGCGCCCGGGCTTTTTGACTACCGTGAGTATCTCTACAACCAACGGATTTTTTACCAACTAAAGACGGAGTCCACCAATGATTGGCGCCTCCTTTCCTTCGAACGAATGCCACTGACGGAGCGATTTCTTCGCTGGGCGCAAAACCAGTTGCGCCGCGGTCTGCCGCTGCAAGACGAACCGCTTGAGATGGTCTGGACGATGGCGCTAGGCTGGAAGCAATCCTTCAGCGGCGAGATCGCGGACGCCTTCATGAAGACCGGCACGATGCACATTTTCGCGATCAGCGGACTGCACGTGGCTTGCATTGCCGGAATGCTGCTCTCGATTTCCAGGGTGGCAGGGTTCTCGCGGCAGAATTGCGGCACCATTGTTATTCCACTGATCTGGTTCTACACGCTGGCGACCGGCTGGCAAAGCTCCGCCATCCGCTCGGCATTAATGTCGAGCGTGATCATCGCAGGGTGGGCACTCCAACGACCGACCGATCTCCTCAATTCGACGGCGGCCGCGGCTTTTCTCATTCTGATCTTTCAACCGGAGCAACTCTTTCAGGTAAGTTTCCAACTTTCATTTGCCGTGGTGGCGAGCATCGCTTTCTTTCTGCCGATCTTTGAAGAAATGTGCCAACGCCCCTTTGCTCCAGACCCGTTTCTGCCGCCCGAACTGCGGACCAAATGGAAACAATGGCTCGACGCGCCGCTTGGCTTTGTCACCGGTAACTTCGTCGTATCGCTCGCCTCATTTGTTGGGGCGCTCCCGATCACCGCTTATTACTTCAACACGGTCACCCTGATAAGTTTGTTCGCGAACCTGGTAGCGGTGCCCTTAAGCAGCTTGTCCCTCGCGGCCACCATGGCCAGCCTGTTGCTTCCGCCGCTCGGGCCGATTTTCAATTATCTGAGCTGGGCCGCGATGTGGGAGACCATTGAATTCACGCGCTGGTGCGCACGAATTCCTTTCGGCTACTTTTATGTCGCGAAGCCAAATCTCTGGTTCTTTCTCTTTTACTTCGGCGTCGTCTTTCTGTTGCTGATTCCACAGTTTCGAAAATTGAAATGGAAATTCGGCTGGGTCCTGACCACCACTTTCGGGATGGTTTGGTTAGCTTCGCTGCTCTTCTCGATGCGTGAGACATCCATTACCGCCCTGCCTTTCGCGGGCATGCCCATCTACGTTGATCGCGCGGGGGGTTCGGATGATCTGCTGGTCGATTGCTCGAATAAGCGCGAGGCCGGGCGGTCTTTGAAGCAATTTCTGCGCGCGCAAGGCGCCGGAAGCCTCGGGAATCTCGTGCTCACGCATATTGACGCCAGCCACGCGGGGGGATTTCAGCTGATTCTTCACGAATTCTCGCCCCGCACGATTTTCACGGGCAGCGCGCGAGTGCGTTCTGCTCTTTATCGCGAGACCCGTGAAACACTCGAGAGTTTTCCGGAGAAATCCATGATCGCGGCCGCTGGCGAGCTAATCCGCGACTGGGAGGTCCTTCATCCGAAGACCGGCGCAAGTTTTTCGCGCGGCGCAGATAACGCATTAGTGCTTCGTTCGCGAATCCAGGATTGGACAATATTGCTGCTTTCGGATCTGGGACGTTTGGGTCAGCAGGCTCTCCTCAAATCAGGCGCCGAGCTAAGAGCGGACATTCTTTTGGCCGGAACCGGCGCTGATGAAAGCCCGAACGAAGACTTGATCGAAGCCATTGGACCTCGTGTCATCATTCTCGGCAAGACAAGCCGTCCGTTCGCACCCGCCCGGAGCGAGAAAGGCCGCAAGCTTCTTCAGAAATCCAGTGCCGACGTTTTCCTGACCGACGAAGAGGGAGCGGTAACGATTATCATTGCCGCGGAAAAATGCTCGATTACAACTGCCGAAGGTTCTCAGACGAAAACCTACGATAGATGATTCCGAGTTGTCAGCTCGTTTCGATTTCGATTTACTTCTGATATGCACCGTCTCATACATTTAATCACTCTCGGTCTAATGCTCTGGCCGCGGACAGACGCACAGGACCGTGCGTTGCCCAAGGCGCTTGGCGAAGAGCGGAGCGGGTCGGCCATAATTATCCGCCGCGCCGATGTCGTGCCCGCCGTCTCAACAAATAGTCCTCCGCGCGGCGGCCTCTGGCCATTGTATTCGACGCCGGAAGCGAGGCTGAATTATTTTGCGGTGACTGGCCGCACACCGTTCCATTTTCATCCCGACGCAGACCATCGGCTTTATGTCCTCGAAGGAAAGCTTCTTGTGACCGCCGGAACGAACGCCAGCGTCGCATCGGTGGGGGATTTCATCGTGATCCCCAGAGGCGTCCGGCATTCCTACGACGTGCCGGAAAAAGGTGGTCGAGCGTTGCTGCTCACTTTTGACGCGCCACCATACGATCCGAAGAAAACAGTGAGTGTGTTGGAGGGCAGCAAAGCACCGTGAGGTTTAGATGAAACCAGCTCAGGGCGCTTCCAAAATTTCGAGCACCTGGTCGCGCCGCGAAATCGCCAATCGCCGCCCCTCGGGCGAAAAAGCGAGAGCCATGGCGGCCCGGGGCATCGGCAGCGATGCGACCTCACGCCAGGTCGGCACGTGCCAAAGCTTTAACGCGCTGCCCGTCCCGACTGACGCGAGCGTTCGGCCATCGGGAGAAAAAGCCACATCGGACGCTTCTTCGAGATGACCGGAAAGCGTCGCGCGCAAATGACCACTCAGCGTTTCAAAGACACGCACGTCGGCATCGACGCTGCCGGTGGCAACGAGTCTGGCATCCGGTGAAAACTCGAGGCCGCTAACGTGATCGCGATGTCCCGTCAATTTGCGCAGCGCCCCGCTCGGAACCTCGTAGAGATGCAGGTCGTAATCCCGCTCGACTGAAACCGCCAGCCACCGCGCGTCGGGGCTGAGCTTCGCCGCGCGAATCGGCGGCTTGAGCGTGGGAAAGCGGGCGACGCGCTGGCCGGCCACGCTCCACACGCTGGCGATTCCATCCCGGTCAAGGCAGAAAAACCAGCGCCCGTTCGCCGTAATTTGGCTCACAGCGAACGCCGTTTCCTGCAAACCAAGACGTATTTCGCGAGAAGAACCCGAATTGGTCGCCGACGTAAAGGCGAGGGCGGCGTGAGGTTCATCGAAGTAAACCACCTCGCGCGAATCTTCTGAAAATCCCAGAGCATACCCTGGCTCCGCCTTAATCAAAGAATGGGCCGCATCAAACACGCGACTCTCCCACCCGTTCGTTGCCCACACGTGCGTCAGCAGCCGCTTTCCGTCCGGTGAGAACACCGGGCGTGAAAACTCGGCGTTGGCAATTTGAATGGCTTCGTGACGCGGGGCAACATTCCAGAGCAAAACCCGCT
Source organism: Verrucomicrobiia bacterium (assembly GCA_036002705.1). GTDB lineage: Bacteria > Verrucomicrobiota > Verrucomicrobiia > Limisphaerales > SXQI01 > DASVNK01. The sequence continues at coordinate 104 of DASYTB010000028.1, read as the reverse complement.
GATCTTTTCCTCCGCTCACAAGCGATTGGCCGCTGGGACTGAAACTGGTCGTCCAAACCTCGTTCTCATGTCCTTTGAACTCCCTCAGCCGGCGCAACGAAACA
>DASYTB010000027.1:0-4790 GCA_036002705.1 Verrucomicrobiia bacterium | reverse complement strand
CCCTTCTTCTCTCGAACGCCAGATCCGAAAAGCCCGTTCAAGACGCTCCCGAACAGTCTGCTGAAGGGCGAGCAGCGCCCCAGGCGGGTGCGCCGAGCCATCGGATCAATTCGCGCTGATACGATTACCGACGGGATCGATCAAGTAGGGTGTAAGGAGCAAAAGCAATACAACGTTCTTTTTCGCTTCATTCCAATAAGGCGCGGCCAGGCCGTAGGTGAAGCCGTCAGTCATGCTGGTTTCGCCGTTCAGAATTCGGGTCCGAACTTGCGCCCACTTCTCATTGGGTTCCCCGGCCAAGCGGCCGAGATCGGAAGGAAGATCGTTCTGTAATACCTGGGTGAAACTCGCGACGAAGGAGAGCGAAAGCACGTACCGATCGCCAACTTTTTGAACCGTTGGCAGAAGATCAAATACCGGGCCAATTTCGAAGTTATCATTGCCCAGTGTGACGCTGTCCGTAACATTTACCTTTGCTTCCCGCCCGCTCAAAGTTGTTATTCTGGGCGCGGTGAGAAGATCAACGCCTGGTTTGGTTTGAAGCTCCTTCATCAGCTCTGGGAGTGACTGCGAGTCGAAATTCCTGCTGACCTGCTGGATGGGGGTGAAACTGCTCGGGTAACCATATTTCCTCGCGAAGTCTCCGAACAACTCAGCCGGGATATAAGCGATTTGTGTTGTGATGGTGACTTGGGGCAAAGCATCCGACGTGGCATTCGGCGTCTGTTCCTTCGGCTGCCCCTGTTCCGAAATCTGAGCGGCGCGGGCGGCGTTCAAGCCACTGAGCCGGTGGAGACGCGTGACTTCGGCGCGCAGTTGAAGAAGCTCCGCGCGGGTGCTTTGTGCCAGAGCGGCATCTTCCTCGCGCCACCGCTGAAGTTCTGAGTTCTGTTCACGAAGGCGGTCTAGCTCGGCAAGATTTGTCCGCAAAGCATCGTTCTCACGGGTCAGCCTCGAAAGCGCACGATTTTGAATAAGGGCTGGAGCAGCCAGAAGCACCAACGCAATGGCGGCAGCGCTCGCCTTCAATCCAGTGGGGCCCATCAGTTGGCGCGCGAATTGCAAAAGCCCGCTCCCCGAGAGTGTGGAAGCTAAAGCTGTTCGAGAAACGGCCCAGGAAAGCCCGGCAGGAGCGGAGATGATCTGCTCCTCGAGCATGGCGGCCAGCGCGGTGACGCCGAGAGGAGCAGCCTTGAACATGATACCCCTCAGTTTTTCGAGCGCGCGGCTCACGCGCTTTTGCGCGGCATCGTCACTGATGCCGTAAGCCGCGCCCACCGACTTGAGATCGCGCTTCTCGAAGAATCGCATAATCAACAAATCGCGATCCTCTTCGGCGAGTGAGTTCAGCGCTTCATCAAGATTTTCCGGCGGAATCGCTGTCCCCTTGCCCACCGGGTCACGACTCAGTTCTTTCATCGCTTCTTGCTCCCTCGCTAAGCGACGCCGCTCGCGCCGGATCGCTTTGACCGCGGTAAACCATGTGTGGCGGTAGAGCCAGCCGGACAAAACACGAGTCTGGGCGGCCTCTCCAGCTTTGCGCGCGAGATGGGCGAAAACGGTCTGCGCGATATCTTCGGCGAAGTGCGAATCCCCATTCCCAACTCGCAACGCGGTCGAAAAAACCACGTTGAGATGACGCCGGACTAATTCATTGAAGGCGGCTTCCGATCGGGCACTCGCATATTGCCGCAGCAACTGTTGGTCTGTTTCCATGGCTCACTCATTAGAACCCGCCGAACGCATTTTCCGACGCGGTTCCTGCCGGAGAATTGAAGCGCGCCAGGAGTGACTGAATAATTGCGAGATCGCCTTGCGTGGTGACTTTGGGATTTGGGGTCGTCGATTCGATGAGCTGGACGGGTTGGCCGATGAGTTCGCAGGCGGCGGTATCGTCAGTGACAATGAGACCGCGATTAATCACCTCTCGTAGGGCGCGGCGGATCACATCGACTTTGAAGACCTGTGGCGTTTGGACGGCCCAGAGTTTGGAGCGATCCACGTTCCGGACTATGAGTCGATTGTCATCGGATTCTTTCAAGGTGTCGGTGACTTTTTGGGCGGCGACGGCCGCACCTTTTTTTCGCGCGGCGGCCAGGCAGTTGGAAATGATCTGGTGAGTGGTGCAGGGGCGCGCGCCATCCTGGATGGCGACGATATCGGCTCCAGATGAAAGGGCCTGCAGGCCGTTCCAGACTGAGTTCTGGCGTTCCGCCCCGCCTGGAACGAGGCGGAAGGACTTTTGACAACTGATTGTTTCCGCAAGCTTTCTGAAGTCCTCTTCCATTCCCGCTCGGACGACGAGGATGATCTCGTCGATTTCGGGCGAGGAATTGAAAGTGGACCAGGTGTGCGCGACGACCGGTCGTCCCGCAACCTCGAGAAAGAGTTTATCGACATTCGGTCCCATGCGGGTGCCCTTGCCAGCGGCGACGATAATGGCGGTGACGTGTTTCATAAGAGCGAGCTGACAGAGGAGCGCAGGTCGAGAACTTTCAGTTGAATGCCGTAGGTGCCGTTGTATTCATTTAGCTCCGGGGCGAAGGCGAGGTCGAAGCGTGAGGGGAATCCGAATTCGGCAGGGCAATTCCACCATACCGCCTGATACATTGAGGAGCCGTCCGAGACCAAAAGGCGAAGATGTTGCTGGGAGGCTCCAAAAAGTTTGGGTTCACCCCGCAGTTGCAGATTGCGCGCGGCGAGTTGAATCGGAGGATTGGCCTGGCCGATCGGATTAATCCGTTGGAAGAGCTGCAGTGTGGGAAAGGTCAGGTCCGCGAGCGAAACTTCGGCGTCGAGATTCAGGCAGGGATGGAGCGCGTCGGGCGAAATTTGCTTGCGCACGATCTCGTTCAGGCGCGCGCGGAAGGGGGCGAGATTGCCCGCCGCGAGCGTGACGCCCGCGGCCATGGCGTGGCCTCCGTGTTTCACGAGAAGATCCGCGCAGCCGCGCAGACCCGCGGCCAAATCAAATCCTTCAATGCTGCGGCCGGAACCGCGCCATTGGTCGGAACCATCGCTGCCCAGAATGATGGCGGGACGGTGAAACTCGCGCAGGACGCGCGAGGCGACAATGCCGACAACGCCGAGATGCCAGGTGGGCTGGCCTTCAACGATGACGAAATCCGCCGCCGGATCAAAATGAGATCGAACCGTGGAAAGGACTTCCTCCGCGATCTTTTGTTCGAGGGACTGGCGCTCACGGTTCTGCGCATCGAGCGCGGCGGCCAGAGCTTCGGCGCGAGAGACTTCCTTCGTTAAGAGCAGTTCGAGAGCGTCGAGAGCGGTTTCGAGGCGCCCTGCGGCATTTAAGCGCGGCGCGAGCTGGAAGGCCACTTCGTGGCTGTTGATCGGGCCGTTAAGCCCCGCGACGCGCTTTAACGCAGCCAATCCGGAGCGCTTTGAAGCGGCGAGTTTTTCCAAGCCGACTCGCGCAAAGATTCGATTTTCGCCGTGCAGCGGGACGAGGTCAGCGATGGTGCCGAGCGCGACGAAATCAAGAAGGTCCTTCGGGTCGAAATTCAACGCCTCGGGCCAGCCGAAGGTGCGGCAGCGTTTGAGCAGCGCGTGCGCCAGCTTAAAAGCCAGGCCCGCCGAACAAAGTGACTTGAGGTGTTCGTGGGCGAAAAGGCGTTGCGGATTCACCAGCGCGCGCGCAGCGGGGGCGGGAGCGGAAACCTGATGATGATCGAGCATAATGACATCGGTACCGCCGGACGCAAGTTCGCCGATGACATCGCACGCCGTCGAACCGCAATCGACCGCGAGAACGAGCTTCACCTTGAAACGTTCCAGGCAGTTCTGGATGGCTTCACGCGTGAGGCCGTAGCCCTCCTCGAACCGATGCGGTAGATAATAAAGACAGTGCCACCCAAGCGCCTGAAAGAATTCATGCAACAAGGCGGTGGCGGTGACCCCATCGACATCATAATCGCCGAAAATGACGAACCGTTCCTGATCCTTGTGCGCGCGGAGCAATCGGTCCACCGCGCGGTCCATATCCGGGAGCAGAAAGGGATCGCTTAGGCGCGCGAGTTTGGGTTCCAGGTAGCAGGACGCCTGATCGGAGCTGGCGCAACCGCGGTTTGCGAGGCAACGGGCGAAAATCTCCGGCAAGCTTAGAGATGCCGCCAGTTGGGCGACGATCTCATCGTCTGGACTTGCGATTTTCCACCGGTACTTCATTTGGCGATCACTAAGATGGAGACACGATTGGACCATTTCCACGAAAAAGGAGGAGGTTTGATTCGTGTGAATCCGTCATATCGGGACGTGAAAAACCAAAAGCGCGCGGAATATCGGACGTTTTGATGAAATGGCCGCGAAATCATCGCGAAATCGGTGGGCGCGGCGGGGGCCGTGCAGAGCGGGCGTCGCAACCGCATTAACATCTTGCCTGAAGAATTTTTGTGAAGTGGAGATACAGCCGGGAAACGAGCGGCGAATGAGGTTCACCTGGAGGCGTCGCACCGCCGGAAGCCGGTTACGCGTCTTTACTTCAACCGAGCAGATACACGAATGGCTTGGTTTTTCCCGGAAGTCCCGGTAGAAACCATTCGCGTGACTCCGGAACTCTCGGAAGAAATCCATAGCGAGGCCTTTTTGCATCGGCTGATGCGCCGGCAATTAAAACTATCGATGGGATGCGCGGCGGCCTTTCTCATTGCGTTGCTGGCTTTGCCGCTTCTGAACTATTTCGCGCCGGAACTGATGGCCCGGCGGATCGCGGGCTTCACGCTCTCCTGGTTGCTGCTCGGGATTTTGTTTTTCCCACTGGTCTGGATCATCTC
>DASYTB010000026.1:0-4707 GCA_036002705.1 Verrucomicrobiia bacterium | reverse complement strand
ACGGGTAGTTCGGACTGAGAAAGATAACTCCGGGTCGGCATGACCTGGCGCCAAAGATCTTTTCCCTGCACCCGCACGTGGACCGTCGCGCCGATGGCATCGCGGTTTGCCTTCTGGCCGATGAGCTTCACGCGAAGCCAGTGATTCCCAAGGCCCTGATCGTTTCGCAGGAGGATGGGCTTGCCGCCGGGCTGCGTGAGCACCACATCGAGATCGCCGTCGCCATCGATATCCGCAAAGGCCGAACCGCGTCCTACAATTGGAGAAAATAAATCGTTCCCGGCTTTGGCCGCGCTGACCGGCACGAAGCACCCACTCTTTGTTGGCCCACAATTCCAGAAAAGCTGGGCGGCTTGTTTGTAGGTTTGGCTCTTCTGAATCTTGCTGATTTCCTCCTCGAGATGGCCGTTCGCGCTGAGGATGTCCTGCCGTCCATCGAGGTCGTAATCAAAAAAGAAAACGCCGAACTTCAGCGGCAATCGACTCGGTGCGCCGATCCCTTCCGTGAGCGCTTCGTCCGTGAAAAGAATCTCGCCGGAAGAATTCTGTGACACATACAGCGCCGTCATTTCGTTCGCGAAATTCCCGATGATCACACCCAGTGCGTTGTCGTCACGGTAGCGGGCCGTGTCAATGCCCATCGCCCCGCGAGTCGCGCCAAAACTGTCGAAAGCGATACCGGATCGTCCGCCAATTTCCTTGAAAGTTCCGTCATGCTGATTGAGGAAAAGGAAGTTCTGCACCGTATCGTTCGCCACGACCAGGTCCAGCCAGCCATCGCCATTCACGTCCACAGGCGCAACGCCCAAGGTTTTCGCGGCGGGGACGCCCGTGGCGGGATTTTTTATCTGCAGGCCGGCGGCGGCGGTCACCTCGGTAAATTTTCCATTTCCGTCATTGTGGTAAAGGTAGGGAAAGGCGCCTTCGAAATCCTTCGGCTGGCCGTAAGCGCGTCCGATCCCCGTCAGTTTCCAGCCGACTTTCAGATCGATCTCGCGCGACCAGCGAATGTAGTTCCCGACGAAAAGATCGAGCTTTCCATCGTTATCATAATCAAACCACGTCGCGCAGGTGCTCCAACCGTCGGGCAATCCGCCAACACCCGTTTCGGCCGTCACTTCTTTGAATTTTCCGTTTCCGAGATTCTTGAACAGATGGTTGCCGCCGACCGCCGTGATAAAAACATCCACCAGGCCATCGTTGTCGAAATCCCCCAAGGCCGGCGCCATTCCGTAAAAAGGCACATCCAAACCCGATCCGGCGGTCACGTCCTTGAAATTCCCTTTTCCATCATTTTGATAAAGCGCGGAGCTCGTCGCTTGCTTCCCGTTTGGAGTCTTATCCGGCCAATAGGTGCTGTTCACGAAGAGCAAGTCCTGATCGCCATCGTTATCAAAATCAAAAAAGCCGACCCCGCCACCCATTGTTTCCGGCAAAAGCTTCTCGCCTGTCGCGCCATTATTATGAACGAACGTGATGCCGGCTTGAGCCGTAACATCCGCAAACTTCACCTCCGGGACCTCAATCGAAGCAAACGTTTGCGTGACTGGAGCGACGATTTGGGTGACCTTCGGCGGCGGCTGGGCCGGTTTCTTTTTCAAAAAAAAGAATGCCCCGGCGCCGCCTGCCACGATCACGGCAAACGCAACCGCGGACCAGCGAAACGCTTTTCCGATAATGGCGTCATCATAATGCGCGAGTTCCTCGCCTTCGGGCGATTGTTGGGCAGGTGGTTTCACGCAAGTCAATATTTTTTGGAGTGCAAGGGCGAGGTCAATTAAGAAAAGACTGTAACCCGTGGCGGGGCGCTACTCAAGTTTCGTCATACAATCCATGCAATCCAGGAAGGATGCCAGGATAACTTTTCGGCTTTGAGACACTGCCCTGGCAACGAGGACTGAACCAGCAGAAGAATGGAAAAGCCGGAAAGGGTTTGGCGGCAACGTGCCGCCGCCTCCCTTTCCGGCCTGCGAAATGAGAATTACCTTAGTTTTGCGTTCCGGTGGTCGAGGGCCGATCCACCCGTTCCCATGCATCGCGGGTGGCGAAGCGGGCTTTGTCCCAGGCGACGGCACTTTGAGCTTTTGAACGTTCGTACTCGCGTTGCAGGTCCGGTTCGACCTCGTCATAGCGCCTGCCCTTGAACCGCGTTCGGCTTTCGTAGCCTAACCGATACGCAGGTTGATACGCCTCGTAACTCGCCCCGCGGTCCACATAGGAGCGCTTAGTGTAGTTCTCCCGCCAATAGGCGTCTTCCACGGTTGGGTCGATCTTTTCCGCGACTCCTTTGCCCGCGAGACCGCCCACCACTGCGCCTGCTACCATGCCGGCGACAGTTCCGACAGGTCCGGCAATCGACCCAGCCGCCGCGCCAGCCGCTGCCCCACCCACCGCCGCGCCGACGCCGGTGCCTACCGGGTGCGCTCCTGGCGCTCCGGTGATCGGGTCGCGGTTTGCATCTCGTTTTTCTTGTTTCTTTGGATCTATGTTTTCTTTCATAAGAGTCTAATCGTTGCCGGGTGCGCTCCACCTCAGCGTGTTCCGCGCGGAAGATGTATCGGGTGGGGGGTGGATTGTGCTATCGGGCCGCGCGCCCTGCGAGGATGGCCTTGCTTGCGATAATCGCCTTGGCGGCTCGTGTGGAAGTGAGGCCGCTCGCAGCACGCCTCTTGGCCGGCTGCCTTGATCCGGCAAGCAGCCCGAGATCTTTTCAAAACGCTCTTCGCCCAGAGCTGCGCAGCGGCTGAACCGAGCCACCCTGGCTTCACGAAACAAAAAACTACGGATCGCTGAGGATACGCGCCCTCCGGCCTCGCCTGCACCGAAAAAACCTCGCCGCTAACGTCACCGTATTTGGTCCTTGGACCACGAAGCCATCTCTCTCAGCTTTTTGATAAACTCCACTCCATTGTCCTGCGGGTCATACCCCACTAGCTTCTGTGCATTTGAAATGTCCCAATACCGCCCCGTGTTGTTCGACACCCCGAAAAAAATCCCGAACTGTACGTCCGATTCGATGGATTTCGTGAGTAACTGCACGAAATCGCGCGGGCTGCACCATTCGTGCGGAAGAGCGTCCGGTCCCCGCAGCAAGGGTGAATCATAATTCTGAAACCAGGCAAGCCGGATGCAAATGACGGACATTTTATGATGGTCCACGTAATAACGCGCCAGCGCTTCGCCGAAAACCTTCGTACACGCGTAAATTGTCCAGGGCCGCGGCGGCATCTCAGGCGTGACCCAATTGCCGCGCCCATAATGTAGAACCGTTTGAGCCGTGCTCGTAAAGATCACCTTCGGAACCCCTGCCAGTCGCGCCGCCTCGAAAACGCTGTAAACCCCATCCACATTCACCGGCAGCAATTTGCTGCGAAAATCGTCCTCATCTGAAATTGCCGCTAAATGAATGACTGCTTTCACTCCGCGGCAGGCTTCCCGTACCTTTTCTGTCTCTCGAATATCGGCCTGCGCGAATTCATCATCCTCCACCAGCGGCAGTGGTTTCTGGTCCAGCAGACGAAGCGCGTATTTCGCTCGCAGAAGCGGACAGATATGCGGCCCCACTCTCCCGCCCGGACCGGTGATAAGGATACGTTCGCGTTGCACGTGCAATTGGTAGCGAACACGACCATTCCTAGACAAAGCTTTTTCGCTCTCCTGACTGCTGGGCAAATTTAGCCATTTCTCTCATTCCTGCGAAAAAAGCCGCTGGCCCCTAAGCTGCTTCTTTTTGCGTTCACAAAAATGAGAAAAGGTCTGCCGATAGTGAAAGGAGTTATCAAAAATGAAAACGGTTCGCACTGTTTCATCGATCTATCGGATTGCTACAGCCATCTCCCTCCTTACTGCCGCAACACTTTACAGTGAAGCAGCTATACCTGCGCATCCAGGCTCGACTGCCCTTCCAGTCGCAGGCAAGGCTTTAACGGCCAGGTCGCATCCCTTTTCAGCGCAAGAGATTGGCCGAAAAGCAAAGAGTTTCGACGAATTCGCCGATGCCATCCATCAGGTGGAAACTGCTGGGCGCCAAGGCCGCCTGTATGGGGATGGCGGACGCTCCTATGGCCCGCTGCAAATCTCTTACGCAACGTGGAAGGACGCAACACGTTACACTCCCTCGATCGGAGGTCGTTATGCCGATTGCAAGGATCTGACCTATTCCAAGAAGATCATGCTGGCTTACTTGCAAGCTCATGACCTCGCTTCGGTCAGGAGCGGTGATTGGGAAGCTTGCGCTCGCCTTTGGAACGCCGGACCGGGTTGGCGCGCGAAAAGACGTCTCACCAATGCGTATTGGGCCGATGTTAAAGGCTGCTTGATGGCCAAAGTTGGCTAATTTTGATCAGGAAGCCGTTCTCATTCGCGAGAATGCGAAAGCGCAGTTCTCAGCTTTGAGAACAAGAATTTGGGGTCGTACTGCCTCGCACCCAGAAGAGATTCACCGGAACCTCAACGTTTCCAGCGAATTTCTTTCTCCGGTGCCCTTTGTGGCTCTCGGTGAAACACGCCGCGAGATTTTGGAGTGTGCGCGCTTTGCGTTTTCGATCTCGGTAGTGGGAAATAGGGGAAGCGCAAAATCCAAGGCGACGCAAGCACAGCACTCAAAGGCCGGCTCTTGCCCCGCCGAAGTGGGATAAAATTCATGGTCGCAATTTGCGAACAAATGCGTGGCAGGTCTCATTAACACCCAACTTCCAGTTGGGTGAC
>DASYTB010000025.1:0-9606 GCA_036002705.1 Verrucomicrobiia bacterium | reverse complement strand
AGGCGGGGAATCGTTGAAAGGGGGCGATGTCAAACGGACAACTTTTTTTCCGATTTATTTCCGCCAAACGTCACCGCGTCCGGAAGAAAACTACACAGCGGTCTTACCCTTTTACGGGCATTTGAAGAACCGGCTGTTTCGAGATGAAGTGTTCTTCGTGATGCTGCCGCTTTATCTCGAATCAAAAAAGGGCGGGTTGGTCACGGAGAATTTCATCTTTCCATTTTTTGATGTCCGCCACGGTGATGGGATTAAAGGATGGCAGTTCTGGCCGTTCGTGGGCGAAGAACACAAAGAGGTGACCACGGCCACAAACCACTGGGGCGACGTAAGCGTCGTTGGCGGATACGACAAATTTTTCGCCGTTTGGCCGCTCTACTTCAACAATACGATTGGGACCGGCACGACCAATGTTCAGCATCAATTCGTGTTCCTGCCCTTCTATACCAGCCTGGTCTCGACGACACGCGTCAGCAAAAGCTACGGCTTTCCCATTGGCTACACGCATACGATCGACCGTGAAGCGAAGTATGAGGAGCGGGATGCGCCCTGGCCGGCGATCGTCTTCGCCCACGGCGAAGGCAAGACAGCGCAGCGTATTTGGCCATTCTTCAGCAATGTAAAGACCCCGATTGCGCAGAGTGATTTTTATTTCTGGCCCGTTTACAAATACAATCGGGTCACGAGCGACCCCTTGGACCGCGAGCGGATGCGGCTATTCTTCTTCCTCTATTCGGATCTGATCGAGCGAAACACGACAAATCATACAGAGCTTCATCGGCGCGACGTATGGCCTCTCCTCACCTGGCGAAAAGACCACAATGACAACACGCGCTTGCAAGTGCTTTCGATTCTTGAACCGCTCCTGCCCGGGAATAAAAGCATCGAGCGAGTTTATTCCCCGGTCTATTCGCTCTACCGGGAAGAGCACAATGCAAAGACCGGTGCTCGGAGCCGCTCGGTGCTCTGGAACCTCTATCGCTCGGAACACCGAGCCGAGATGCAGAAACAATCCGCCTTCTTTGGTCTTTTCCAACGGGAGAAAAACGCCGACCGGACGAAATGGCGCATTTTCTTTATTCCATTTACGCGGCACCACGGCGAATAGGTAGAATCTCGTTAGAAACTTATGAAAAACTCATGAATTCCAGGCGGGGTCGTCGCGCATTCGCGCATTATTGACCGCTCGCTTCCTCCGCTGGGACGAGCAGCCAAACGAGCCGGAGCTCGTAAACAGCTTCCACGAATTTCGAAAGCTCCACCGGTTTCACGATGCACGCGTTTGCGCCCAATTTGTAACTCTGCATGAGATCCTGGGACGAGGTGAGAATAACAACCGGCACCGACTTCGTCCGTTCAGAGTTGGCGCAAAACCTCCAGCGCATTGAGATCGCGGATATTCAAGGAGAGCAGCAGCCCGGTTTCGGCGGGAAGCGGCTGCGTTTGAAAGGCGCCCGTCCGGAAAAGAAAATCCTGGATTTGGACCCCTCGCGCAAAACGTGGACGCGATTGCCAAGATTAGCTTTTTTTCAGGACGTTCAGAATGTGAGTGATGTCCCTCGGATTATCCTCCACCAGCAAAATCTCAACTCTCCCGCTGTTCGTTCTTCCGTTTTTCATTCAGGACGCGGCAATCTAGTCCGCGTGGAAAGAACAGCACAAATCGGGAAATTCCTGACCGGCCCCGCGTTTACAAACAAAATAGTGTCAATGGTCTAGAGTCGTCAGGCCCTCGCGAATGGCGAACTTGGTAAGTTCCGCGACGGAATACATGTCCAGTTTATCCATCAGATGCTGCCGATGCGTTTCGACTGTTTTGGCGCTGAGGTGGAGGTCGGCGGCAATCTCCTTCGTGCCCTTACCCTCGGCGATCATCTGCAACACTTCGCGCTCACGATGGGAAAGACGCGGAAAAGCCGACAGTTCGCTGCCCGCGTTGGTGTTGCTATAATCTTCGACCGAGAACCCGCTGATTTTCGGGGCGATGTACGTTTCGTTTTTCGCGACCGTCCGAATCGCGCTGGCCAATTCTTCGAAGGCGGAATCTTTGAGCAGATATCCCGAAGCACCCGCGCGGAACATTTCAGCCACGAACTGCCGGTCCGAGTGCATCGATAAAGCGATTACTTTCGTCCGGGGCCGGCGGGAAATAATGTGGCGGGTCGCATCGATTCCGTTCAGGTCAGGCATCGAGACGTCCATCACCACAACATCCGGATCGAGCCGCTCGGTCAGTTGCACGGCCTCCCGTCCATTATTCGCCTGGCCGATCACCACGATGTCGCCCTGCTGGCCCAGTAGCGAGCTGAGCCCTTCTCGCATGAGCTTGTGATCGTCGGCGATAACTATGTGAACGCTCATGGATTTTATATCGATGCCACGCTGAGCGGGGCAATGAGTGTGACGCGAGTCCCGCGACCCGGTTCAGACCTTATTTTCACCCTGCCCCCGAGATATTCAACCCGTTCGCGGATGTTAAACAGGCCGAAGCTCCGCGCCGCCTCGCGCTTCGCACTGGCTCCTGAAACATCGAAACCGATGCCATCATCTTCGATAATGATTCGGAGTGCGTCGGCATCCCGTCGCAAGAGCACCTGCACGTGCGAGGCGCGGGCGTGTTTGACGACGTTGACCAGCAACTCGCGGACGGATTGAAACAAGACCACGCGAAAGTTTTCGTCCAAGGGCTTGGGCTGGCCATCATCGTGAAAACGTGTTTGGATTCGATGTTCCTGCTGGAATTTTCTCGTCAGCCATTCGATCGCCGCGACCAGACCCAGCTCATAAAGAACGGGCGGGGAAAGCTCAAAGGTGAGGGACCGTGTGTCAACGATGGCCTGCTCGATCAGCTCGCGCACTTCGGCAATCGCCTCGTTGTCCTTCATCAAAGCCGCCAGCTTCAGGCGGGCGAAGGCCAGCGATTGTCCGATGCGATCGTGGAGATTCGTTGCAATGCGGCGGCGCTCGCGCTCTTCGCTCAGCGCCAACTCCGAGGCCAGAGACTGTAACTGCTGCTGATACGCAAGAACCTGCTCCTCGCTCGATTTCCGGTCCTGAATATTCTCGACCATCTGGAACATGGCGAGCGGGACGTTCTCGGCATCGCGCAGGAGCGAAGTCGTCATATGGCTCCAGACCGGCTGCTTGCGCTTGGTGCGAAATATCACTTCACTTTGGAACGAACGGATCTCTCCGCCGAGCAGCCGCGCCATATTCGAAGCCTGGTGACCCTCGATGGGGGTCGGCAGGTCGCGCAGATCGCGGTCCAGCAGCTCCCGTTCGGAAAATCCAAGCATCGCGCTGAACGCGTTGTTGACTTTGGTGATCCGGTAATCCAGGCCCGCCAGCACAATCCCAATTGGGTTCTCTTCAAAGATCTTCCGGAAGGCTTCCTCGCTCTGGCGGAGGGCCTTTTCGATCAGCATGTGTTCCGTGGTATCCCGGGCAATGACCAGGAAACGGTCGGCGCTATTGACCGCGCCAAAACGACGGAAAAGAAGACTCCAGTAACGCGGTTTGCCCTGGCGCGTTCGCGAACTTGCCTGGGCCGTCATCCCGCCGGGCGGCAGTTCCGACAGCACGACGGCCGGTTTCATTTCCAGGCCGGGCAGCAGGGAAGTCCATTGGCGACCGAAAAGATCAGTGTCTGCTCCGACTTCGAACACTTCCCGCCCTTTCTTGTTGATGGAAATCACTCGGCCGTCCAGGCCCACGACGAAGATGCAGTCACCTGTCGAGTCAATGAGCAGTTCGTTGAAGTGCTCGAGAAGCGCGAGCTTTTCCTCCGATCGAACGCGCAAACTCCGCTCGTGCCGCCACTCCAGGTTCGTGCTGCAAACTTCGCTGGCCGAAAGCGCGCTCACGGAAACCGCACCTCCCTCATCATGCGCGGTCTAACCTCGGTTCGCGCCCGCCAGCGTGGGCGCAACGCTCCGAGAATCACCAGGCAAATCCCGCCTAATTCCAGAATCCAGTTCATGCGAAGCCCGCCGATATCGAACTTAAGGAATTCATCAATGTGATGAAACGACGCCGCGCGAACAATGACAAAGCAAATCACGAAAAAGAAGCCTATTAACGGCAGGCGCAGCTCTGTCCGTCGCCGCCGCACAAGCCATGACATCGTGAAGAATCCGGCCATCCCAACAAACGCTATAAACAGGATGAAAACGAGTTGTACCGGCCGCCGGTGGTTGTACCAGCCTTCGGAAAGAGCGAGTTGCCGGCCTTTGAGGGTAAACCAGGTTTGCAGGTCGAGCTGCTTGTTGATCCCAAGCAGAAGCATGCTCACGCCTAGGATCCACCAGAAGATGAACTGCCGGCCATCTCTCTTTTCCAGCGCCCCTTTCGTCGCTTGGAACGAGAGGACCATGGCGACGAAATAGGCAACAACCGTGAGCCACCCGATAAAGGTAGGATCACCAATCCCCGGGCGCCAATGGTCCGCCTCGGTAAAGGCGAAAAGCACAGGAATACACCTCATTTCGCAAAGAGACTACCACGCCGGGCTTCTCCTGCCTATGGGGTTCGGGGAGAATTCCAGAGAATTCGAAACATTACCAAACTTTCGCCGGTACGCTATCTTGCGGCCCGATGTTGATGTTGCGCGCTAAACCACCGGAGGACTGGCTGGACAAGGTGATTAAAAACCTGCCCGCCGTGCTCGTGGACCACGCGCACCTCGAGCGCAAAGCCGCCACTACGGCTCTCAGCCTCGAAAAATATAAGGACCTTCATCCCCGCGTGGGCGAGTTGAATGCCATTGCCATTGAGGAACTGCAACACTTTCAACTCGTGTTGGATCTTCTCAAACGCAGAGCGATTCCCTTCAGCCAAGCTTATCCCAGCCCGTGGACGAGCGGGTTGATGCGCTCCATTCGGACCGGCACCAGGCCGCAGGCCATCGACCATCTCATCTGCTGCGCGCTGATCGAGGGACGGAGTTGCGAAAAATTCCAGATTCTTGGGCGCGAACTGCAATCGGTTGATCTTGAAATCGCCCGATTTTATGAGAGCCTTGTCGAATCCGAGGGCAATCACTATGCGACTTACATTCTAATGGCTCGAGAAATTGACGAAGCGGAAACGAATCGTCGTCTCGATTTCTTCCTCGATGTTGATGCCGAACTGGTCCAGAAACCGAATCCGTTCCCGATCCTGCACTGAGCACGTAATCTTGGAGCGGGTACTGCTTGAGCCTGCGCGGAGATTTTGATGAACTTGCGTGCGAATCATGGGCGTCGAACGAAATTATCTCGCTTGCGACCTCGGCGCGGAGAGCGGCCGAGTGATGGTCGGGACGATTGCGGGCGAAAGATTATCACTCCAGGAAATTTACCGTTTTCCAAATTTGCCGAAACGGGAGTCTGGTTCGGTGCACTGGAACATCCCGAACCTGATTCTTGAACTGAAGGAGGGACTGCGAAAGGCTGCCGCAATTGGATTGGCCTTCGAGAGTATCAGCACGGATTCATGGGGTGTTGATTACGTTCTTTTCGACGCGGAAGGGGCGATCACGGAGCCGGTGTTTCACTACCGTGACCCGCGGACGTTGAGAACCGCAAAAGCCGTTTGGAAGAAAGCAGACTGGCCGACGATCTTCGATGAAACCGGCATCCAATTCATGTCCATCAACACCGTTTTCCAGCTTGCGGCCGAAAATCCCGAGCGGCTGCAAAAGGCATCCTTTCTCCTCGGTGTGGGAGATGCGTTCAACTATTTCCTGAGTGGCACGCAAGTGATTGAAGTTTCGATGGCGAGCACATTCCAGCTTTACAACCCGCGCACCGGGCGCTGGTCGGACAAATTGATTCACGCGCTGGGCTTTCCGCGCGCGATCTTTCCGGAGATCGTTCCATCGGGAACGCGCCTGGGAAAATTGCGGCCGGAACTCGCGAGCGAATTTGGGCTCCGTCACATCGAAGTGGTCGCAAGCTGCTCGCATGATACCGGCGCGGCGGTCGCGGGCGTTCCCGCCAGTGGGGAAAACTGGGCCTACTTGAGTTCGGGAACCTGGTCGTTGATGGGAGTCGAGCTCGACGCGCCGGTGATCAATGACAAAGCGCGCGAACTGAACTTTACCAACGAAATCGGACATGGGAACAGAGTTCGCTTGCTCAAAAATATCAGCGGCCTCTGGCTGATCCAGGAATGTCGCCGTATTTGGGCCGAAAAAGGGGATGAATTCGGTTATGCAACGCTGACGCGCCTCGCCCAAGAGTCCCAGCCGTTTCGTTCCGTCATTGATCCGAGTTCGAGCGAGTTTCTCGCGCCGGAGAGCATGCCCGCGCAAATCGCCGATTACTGCGACCGCACAGGCCAACCCCGGCCGGAGACATACGGCCAATTCGCGCGCTGCGCTCTCGAAAGCCTCGCGCTGCTTTATCGCCGTACGTTCGAACAAATCCAGGAGATCATCGGACGCAAGATCAAGTGCCTGCACATCGTTGGCGGAGGCAGCAACAACGATGTGTTGAACCAATTCACCGCAAATGCCATGCAGATTCCAGTGCTGGCCGGCCCGGCCGAAGCGACAGCGGCCGGAAACATTCTGATCCAGGCCATCGCGCTCGGCCATCTGCCCTCGATGGCTGCGGCGCGGCAACTGATCAGGAATTCGTATCCGCTCCGCCGATTCGATCCAAAAGATCCGGAGGTGTGGGCCGCCGCATTTGAGCGTTTTTTGAACTTCGCTGCTGGACCGCTGGATGATTCCGAAACAACTCCAACGCCTGATTGAGCAAAGTCTTGCCCGGTTCCATCCGGTGCCATGGGGACGCGCCCGACGGGTGAGGGAGGGGAAGAAGGTCAAAGCGGTGTTGGCGGTAGCGGGCGCGAAATAGTTTCCCCACCACCTGGTCCAATCGCCCGTTCGGCAGGAACTGGTCGATGGCGAGTTTGCCAACTGGTATTACCAACTCCGGTTCGAGCAGCGCGAGTTCTTTCTCCAGCCAGGTGGAGCAGTTGGTTATCTCTTCCTTTGAAGGAACGCGATCACCGCCGGTTTCTTTTTTTCCGGGGAAGCAGCGACAGACCGCGGCCATATAAACGCTGTTCCGGAATTCCGGCTCGCTCAAGCCGGCGGATTGCTCGAACCATTTGAACAGAGTTTTACCGGCGGTCCAGGCAAAGGGGCGGCCCATAATCGGTTCTTTATCACCAGGGGCTTGCCCAACCAGCAGAATCTTGCTTAGCACCGGTCCGCCGCTCACCACCGGCTTGTGCATGTTCGGGCAAAGAGCGCAGGCACGGAGTTGCTCGACATGCAGATTGAGCAATTCCGAAACGCGGCGTTCGTTGGGAATCCCTCGCTTCGGCATCAATCTGGGTGCGTATCGACGGTCTCCTGGGGTGAATTTTCAGCCAATTGTGCCGGCGGGTGCAGCGCGCGCCGTTGAGCGGCTTCTTCGCGGTCCAATCGCCTGGCTTCCGCTTCGCGCAAAGCCTCCTCTCGACGTTTTTGCCGTTCCCATCCTTTGGAAATGAAAATGCAAATCTCCATCAACACCTGGACCGGAATGACCATGAAAATCGTGCTGACCGCGTCGGGCGTAATAAACGAACAGATGACAAGATTTGCGACGAAAAAGTAAGAACGACCTTTGACGAGCCATTCGTGTGGAATGACACCGAGTCGCACAAGCGTGAGAAAGACGACAGGTATCTCGAAGCTCAGTCCCATGCCGACCATAAAAAGGAGGACAAAGGAAAAATAATCATCGGCTTTCCAAATCTCGCTCGGAACTCCGAGCCATTCATTAAATGCCGTGAGACCTTGGAGTGTGATCTGAAGAATGAGAAAGTAGCAGAGGCACATGCCCAAAATAAACAAGACTCCTCCGATAATGAACGCCCGCATGAAATACTTTTTTTCATGTTTCTTGAGCGCAGGCAGGACAAAGTCACCAATGAAGTAGAGCAGAAAAGGAAGCGCTAGAGTAATTCCGCCGTAAAGCGCTACCTTCATGGAAATGCTGAAACCGTCGATCGGCCCGAGAAACTGAAGCTGAGTGTGAACGCCAGAACGTTCGAGCGGCCACTTGAGAATCTTAACAATATAATTCGCGCCCGCCAGGCAGCCGACCATCGCAAGAATAAGCGAGACGACGCACTTAATGAGCACCCAGCGAAGATCTTCGAGGTGCTCAAGAAAAGTCTTAACTGGGCCGCCTTCCTCCTCCGCCGAGGTAATGGGTTCTAACGGCTCATCGGCCATGCGTGGCAAAAATGACCAATGGTGATCAAACGTGCTCAGGCTTCGGCTGCGCCGCAGTCTGGGCTGGCGCGCTGGCCTCCGTGGTGCGAGCCGTGGTCGTCTCGGCAGGAGGCGTCACGCGGCGTGGGGGTGGCGGCGGAGCATCCACGTCAATCGCCTGCTGGATTTCGTCCTGAATCTCACGGGACGATTTTTTGAATTCTTTGATGCCCTGGCCCAGGCCACGGGCCAATTCAGGCAAGCGTTTCGCGCCGAAAAGGATCAGGACGACCGCCAGGATGGCGACGACTTCCCATCCGTTGAGCATGGCAAACATTGCGTTCATATAAACTCTGTTTTCGTTTTGTCTTTCTTCAGCTTCTCTTCGGTGTTGCTCGATCTTGAACTTCCCCAGCGCAGAGCACCACCTAACGCAGCCAACAGCGCGAGCACAACCAGCGTCAGCAGGACGAGATCGGAACGGGTCAATATCGCGAAAGTCGCAAATCATACAATCCTGCTTTAAGCGACCATACGCCAGCAAAACGCCTCCGTAAAGAGACATCGGCGACCTCGCTTATATTCACTGGAGAGCGGAGATTTGTCCAACCAAAGCTGCTGGCCAACCTCTTCTGTTCATCCGCAGGCGCGGTGATTTGCAAGGTGTTCCCCTGATTGAGCCGTTCTTTCCCGCGTGCCACCTTCCTGCATTGGCATGAAGCTGGATAATGTGAATCAGCCCATGATCGCGGAGGTGCGCACGTCGGAGAAGCGACCGGCAAACTGCGATTGGGCCTGTCTGGTCGGCGAAAAAGATTGGGAAGTTTATCATGACGCAATTCGCGCGGTCGGGAAGACCGGCGCGCATTTTCTCCTCGGAGGCGCGTTCGGCCTCGCAAGCTATACCGGGCGGTTGCGCAACACGAAAGATTTGGATTTTTTTGTTCTCCCTTGGGAAAAGGACAAAGTGGTTGATTCCTTAACCAAGGCTGGATTCGAGGACTATTATCCGCAATTGGCCTATGACCGCGGCTGGATCTATCGCGCGACGCGAGATGGCACGATCGTCGATACGATCTGGCAAACGCCGAATCGGCGCACGGAAGTGGACGGAACCTGGTTTCAGCGGAGTCGGACGATCATCCTTCGGAATGAGGCTCTCGAGATCATTCCCGCGGAAGAACTGCTAACCATCAAGCTTTATGTCCTCCAACGGGACCGATGCGATTGGCCGGATTTGCTCAACCTCCTTTACAGCACCGTCGGCGAGCTCGACTGGGCCCATGTCATTCATCGGCTGGGAGCGGAAGAAGCCCTGCTCAATGGGTTGCTGCATGTTTTTAATTGGCTGGCTCCGGAGCAAGCGCGGGAAATCCCAGCGGAAATCCGGGCGCGTTTTCACCTTCCCGATC
>DASYTB010000024.1:0-2809 GCA_036002705.1 Verrucomicrobiia bacterium | reverse complement strand
GCAACTCATGCTTCTGGCGCTGTGTTACTTCCCTTGAACTGATCCGCTACGCGACCGCGGACCAACATGAATCAAACCGAGAATTTTGAGCAGTTCATGCGGAACTACCAGAACATGGTATTCACCACGGCTTTGCGCATCACGGCCAACGAAGCCGAAGCCAAAGACATCTCGCAAGAGGTGTTCTTAAAGGCCTACGAGCGTTTCGAGGAACTGCACTCGAGCCCGACGGTCGGCGGATGGCTGCGGACCGTGGCGACCAACCTTTCGCTCAACCACGTCACTCGCTACCGCCGGCGATGGACCTTCTTTTCCGAAGTTTTTTCGGATAATTCCGAGTCGGACCAGCCGGTCTTCGACATTCCCGCGCCGGAGTTGACCGGCGAATACATGAACGAAACGGACCAGCGGCGCGTGCTGGAGGAGGCGCTCTTTAAATTGCCACCGGCGCAGCGCGTTCCGCTCGTCCTCTACCATTTCGAAAACAAAACTTATGAAGAGATCGCTGAAACCTTGAAGATCTCCCTGAGCAAAGTAAAGACCGATATCTTTCGCGGGCGCGAAGCCCTGAAAAAGAAGCTGATGCTGGGGGGCGCGGCGGAGGAACTGCGGCAGGATTTTGCTCCCGCGCGGGGAACGCCCGCCTCCCCCCCGGCGCGCAATCCCTTTAAAGCTTTTGCCCGAAGCCTTTCGCCTGCGCTGTGACGACTATGGAGACCCGCGAACATAACGAGTTGGAACAATTCATCCATCGGCAACTCCAAAAGCTGCCGGAGCGGGAGGCCCCGGAAGATCTTCTGACCAATGTCATGGCCGCCGTCCGTGCGCGCGAAAACCGGCCCTGGTGGAAACAGCCGTTTACCTCCTGGCCGCGCGGAATGCAGACGTTGCTCTTTATCGCCCTTGGCGCGGTCTTTGGGGCCGTTGTTTATTTCGGCGCCAAACCGGCGGAAGCGGTTTCGCTCGATATGGTCACCGAGCGAGCCTCATCCCTTTCCTGGATCGCCACCTTGTTCAACTCCCTGGCGGATTACGCCCTGTTGGCGTTTCAAAACCTTTCCTGGGAATGGTTCCTCGCGATCGGGACCGCGTTTTCCGCGATGTACGCCGCCTGCATCGCCGCGGGCGTAGCCCTTTATCGAGTCACCTCTTCTGCTGCCACTCGTGGTTAAAATCTCTAAAATCCTCCGCCTCGCTTTTGCGCTTCTGCTCCTGGCGCCGCCAAGCCTCCTGCGCTTGCGTGCTCAGGAACCCGCGCCGGAGCCTCCCGTTGCCGCTGCCACTGCCACTGCCACTGCCGCTCCTGACGAAGCCAAAGAAAAAGAGGAGAAGGTTATTCCTCTTGATCAGGAAAAGTGGACGCCAAACCGCGCTCAACGCCGGAGAGTCGCGCGGCAGACGCACAGCGGCGGGCCCGTTTTCGGCGCCAATATTGTCGTCAAGCCGAACGAATCGATGCGCGAAGTGGTTTTGCTGGGCGGTGATGCCGACATCCAGGGCAACGTTGATCGGGATGTGGTTGTCATTGGCGGCAACGCCAAGGTCAGCGGCACGGTCGGCGGTTGCGTGGTAGTGATTGGAGGCACGCTGACGTGCTCGGGCGATGTCGCGCGCGAGGCGGTGGTTGTCCTCGGGTCCGGCGAACTGTCGGACACCGCGCATATCGGGAGGAGCGGCGTTTTTATCGGAGGGCCCTTTTCTCTGGCGGCCGGCGCCAGCATTGGTGATCAGCGGGTGGTTATTCCACTCGGGGATGTGATTTCCAAGGTGGCCTTTATCAAAGAGTGGTTTATTCGCGGCCCGCTCATGGGGCGTCTCCTGCCGATTGGGATTAGGGTCGCCTGGGCCATCGCTGGCATTCTTGCCGCTCTTTATTTTGTTGCGCTTCTGGTTTTCCCGCGTGCGGTGAAGTCTGTTTACCTCGCGCTTGAGGAACGGCCTGTCGCTTCGATTCTTTCCGGAATGTTGACGCTCATCCTGTTCGGGCCGCTCGTCATCATCCTCCTCGTTTCAGTGATAGGCATCGCGGTCATCCCCTTCTTGAAAATCGGCCTGATTCTCGCGCTCATTTTCGGAAAGATCGGCGTGATCTGCTTTATCGGGCGCAGCCTTGGACGCGCTTCTGGTGCATCCGCGCTCCAGGCCCCATTGCTCGCTTTTGTTCTCGGGACACTTCTTCTGCTCCTGGCTTACATGACGCCGCTGATTGGAATCACCGTCTGGATGATGGCGACGGTCTTTGGGCTCGGCGGCGCGGTCGTCGCGCTTACCCAAACCTTCAAACGAGAGGAGAATTACGTTCCACTGGCTCCGGTCTCCGTTCCTCGGACGGACATTACGCCCGCTCAAAGCAGCCCCACCTCGGCGGCCGCGCCGAGCTCGAACTTCGCCATGGGAATCGCCTCCGGGGGAACGAGCGAGCCCGGTGCTTCGACCGCGACTGCCACCGCCACGGCGGTGAACCCCCCGCTAGTCCAGCCTCCACCCCGAACTGGCATGGACACCGTGCTCATGCCGCGAGCCGGTTTCTGGCGGCGATTTCTCGCAGCCCTGCTTGATTTCATCCCGCTGGCGTTTCTGATTCCCCTCCTCCACGTGGCCTTCATTCCGGCGGCGGTCGCGTACTTTGTTGGCATGTGGACCTGGAAAGGCACGACCCTAGGCAGCTTAATCATGGGCTTAAAAATTGTGCGGACCGATGGCGGTCCCGTCACATTTTCGGTCGCTCTCGTCCGTTGCCTCTCCAGCTTTTTCTCGGCCATCGTCCTCTTCCTTGGCTTTTTCTGGATCGGTTGGGACCGCAACAAAC